>CAYXQH010000227.1:0-5383 GCA_964467425.1 uncultured Saprospiraceae bacterium | reverse complement strand
CCAGGTACTTACTGTATCGAATTTGACATTACTACAATCCCAGTTGATTTTATTTTTACAGGAAAAGACAATGGCAGTAATGATGCTATCGATTCAGATGTTGATGCTGGTGGTAAAACGGATGCTTTTACTGTAACTGCTGGGCAGCCTAACGATCCTGATTATGATGCAGGTATTCGAACAGATATTCCAGACATTGGAAATAAAGTATTCTTTGATGATAATAAAAACGGTGTTCAAGATTTGAATGAAGCGGGAGTTGAGAACGTAACCGTAAGATTATACTCTGCTGGTCCTGATGGTGTTTTCCATACAGGAGATGATGTTCTTTTTGACACAGATCAAACAGATGCAAACGGTGATTACATTTTTGATGATGTAGATCCTGGTGTATACTGTATTGGATTTGATAAAACGACACTACCTGCAGGATTTGGATTTACATTTAGAGATCTAGGAAATGATGATGCGCTTGATTCTGATGCTGACCTTGAAGGTAAAACTGATCCTTTCACTGTAACTTCTGGTCAACCAAACGATCCTGACTATGATGCAGGTATCTTTGAATCTGGTTCTATCGGAAACAAAGTATGGGACGATCAAAACGGAAATGGTGTTCAAGATACCAATGAGCCAGGTATTCAAGGTGTATTTGTTTTCCTTGAAGATGTAAACGGAAACCCTGTACCTAATGTAATGTACCAGGTAACAGATGTAAACGGAGCGTACTTATTTGCTGGTCTTCCTTTAGATGACTATGTAGTACGATTTGCAACGCCAGGAGGTTTATTTCCAACAGATGCAGGTCTTGGAGGAGATGACACAAAAGATAGTAACGCAAGTATTTTAGATGGTCGATCTGGTGTAATCACTATTGATTCTTCAAACCCAGATGATCTTACTGTTGATGCAGGTTTTGTAACTCCAGTAAAAATCACAGGAATTGTATGGTTTGATGTTGACGAAGATGGTACACAAGGAGCTACTGCTACAGAAGGTGGAGTTGCTGGTGTAAAAGTTACACTTTATGAAGCAGGACCAGATATGATGGAAGGAACTGCTGATGATGTAAGAGTAACAGATAATGTTACAGGAAATGATGGATTCTACCAGTTCTTTAATGTACTTCCTGGTAAATACTTTGTCAACTTCGACCCAAATACACTGCCTACAGACTATGAGTTTACAATGAGTGATCTTGGAGGAGATGATTTCCTTGATAGTGATGCCGATGCAAATACTGGTAACTCGCCTGTATTCATAGTTAACTCAGCAGTTCCAACTTCAGGAGTTGATGCGGGTATTATCTTCAGTACAAATCTTCCTGTAGATTTAATCAGCTTTAATGCTGAATTAATCAACAGTGATAAAGTATTATTGAAATGGGCTACAGCATGGGAGCAAAACAATAACTTCTTTGAAGTTCAGCGTTCTACAGATGGAGACCGTTTTGAAACAATCGGAACAGTAACTGGACAAGGAACAACTAATAGCATCAATAATTACAATTTTGTTGATGAGGCTCCTTTCTACGGAAGAAACTACTACCGATTGAAGCAAGTTGATTACGATGGTACTACTGACTTATCTGAAGTTCAATCTATCTTAATTGATAATGAAGCTCTTCCAGATGTTATTGCGTATCCAAATCCAACAAAAGATGTGACTACATTAAGAGTAGTAACGCCTTTCGAAGAGGATGCTACTGTTGAAGTAATTAACTCAGCAGGTCAGATTTTAGAAGTAATTGTTATTCAAGAAGGTTCTAATAGCCAGCAAATTGATTTAAGCCAATATCAGCCTGGTTTCTACTTCTTAAACATAAAATACAACGGCTTTAGAAAGCTTGTACACAGAGTTCTAAAGGTAAGAGACTAAACAAACACCTTGATTCACAAACATTGAACGACCGCCGGTTTCTGGCGGTCGTTCTTTTTTTATACCCACATAAACAACTGACTATCAGCCAATTAATAAACCAACCACTTGACTATTTCAAATTTTAACATTAACTTTAACAAATAATGATATTACTTGCAACGATTTTAATCGTCTAATCGTTATAGAGATAATACTTTAAACAGAACAAAACGAAAATCAGCGTCAACATACTATTATTGCTGATTAAACAAACAAATGTAAGCTCCCATGAATAAAATTAAGCTGATTATGGCATGTATTGCCATAATCTTAACACAGACCGTAGAGGCGCAAATCAAACGTCAATACAAGGACGAAAAGGTTCCTAAGCAAACCGTCGTTATCAAAGAAGGATCTTCTATGTCTGACATGGAAATTCTCAATTCTGAATTCGATCTTGATGATTATACTGTTGGTGAGCAAATTCGTATAACTACGGAGAATCTACCTGAACAAGCTCCTGAAACGCCTGAGGTCCTTCAAGAGGAAGAAATTTTGGTATCCGTTGATCGTACCTCAAAAGTACATAAACCAGCTCCTGACGCACGAGTCATCAAGGCCGCTCCCAAGAAGAGTACTTATGTTCAAGGGACCTATCCAAGAAAATCAAACTCAAAAATTAAAAATAAGCGCGTTAGAAAGAAAAAAAGAAAGCGCCGCAATAGAAATAAATGTTATCGGTTTTAAATAATCGATTTAACTAAACGCTTGTTCCAAAAACTTTAAGCCTTTATCCGTTTGGATAAGGGCTTTCTTTTTCTCATTTTAGCATTTGATAAAATAGTAATAATGAGAAACGTTAATGAACACTGGGAACTATTGATAAAAGATTTCAACAAGGGGTTACTTGCAAAAAGAAATTTCTCTCTGGAGGACTGTACATTTCAGCAATTAGATTTTACTCGCCATGATATAGATTGGAAATCATTAAAAATTAAGAACACCACTTTTCTAGGTTGTCAGTTAAAATCAGAAGATGAAATTTATTTAATTCAAAACGGCGCATTCATCTACAAAAGCCCGGATGGATTACCTTACAATCCTTTTCGAAAAGATCTTTATAATTTTGAAGAATTGATGGAAGGTTATTCTTTTGAAAAGGATGATTCCACTGATATAAAAATTTATAATCATTTTTCAAAAACCAGAAATAACCCTGGAATCAATGAAGCTTTATATCAACGAATTCATGATCACGCAGTGGATGAGGCTTTACGAAATTTAATTGAAATTGATGATGAAGGAATGACCAATAAAAAGTGCATTGGTATAATGGGAGGGCATTCAACTCAAAGAACGGATCCCTATTATGTAAAAGTAGCAAAGACTGCCAAGTTGCTTACTGAAAATGATTACTTTATTGCCTCCGGTGGTGGTCCCGGAATCATGGAAGCAGCTAATTTAGGTGCTTATTTTGCAGGCAGAACTAATGCCGATCTAAAAGATGCATTAGCGATCTTACAAAAAGCTCCTCACTATACCGACAAAGATTTTCACAGGATGTCTTATGAGGTTTTAGAAAAATATCCAGACGGCAGCGAAAGCCTGGCTATTCCAACCTGGTTTTACGGGCATGAGCCTAGTAATTTATTCTCCACGTTTATTGCTAAATATTTTTCAAATAGTATTCGCGAAGATACCTTATTGGCAATTAGTCTTTATGGAATTGTTTGTGCCCCGGGCAGTGCCGGTACTACACAGGAAATTTTTATGGATGCTGCGCAAAATCATTATTGCACGTTTAGCTATTATAGCCCCATGATCTTTTTGGGTAAACAACGCTATGAAATTGACACCATGATTTTCCCAATGCTCAAACAATTAGCTCATGGGAGACCTTATTCTAAAATGCTTCACTGTACGGATAAACCGAAGTCTGTTTTAAAGTTTTTAAAAAGAAATCCCCCTCAGAAAGGTGATGGGTAGTCAGGTTAAGAAAGAATATTGAAAGTTCTGTAATTTTATTCTCTATTTAATGCTCTTTTATAGGTTTCGAGGCAACGCTCTCTCGCAAATTTATGATCTACAATTGGTTCTGAATAATCTGGCGTTCCATATTCTGGCACCCATTTCTTGATGTATTTGAATTCCTTATCAAATTTTGTTTGTTGAGTATAGGGATTGAAAATTCTAAAATAAGGTGCTGCATCAGTACCACAACCTGCAGCCCATTGCCAGCCCCCATTATTACTTGCCAAATCAAAATCTAATAACTTTCGAGCAAAATAAGCTTCCCCTAATCGCCAATCCAATAATAAGTGCTTTGTCAAAAAACTAGCCGTAATCATGCGAACCCGATTATGCATATGTCCGGTCGCATTGAGTTCTCTCATACCGGCATCCACTATTGGATAACCCGTTTTTCCAACACACCATTTTTCAAAAGAATCCATATCTGTTCGCCATTCTACCCTATTGTATTTTTCGCGAAAAGGATTTCCAACTACATGCGGAAAATGAGAAAGAATCATACTATAAAAATCTCTCCATATCAACTCATTCAAATAGGTCGAACTTAAGGTCTCTGCTTTTCTAGCTTTTTCTCGAATGCTTACCGTTCCAAATCGGAAATGTATACCGAGCCTTGATGTGCCATCAATTGCAGGAAAATTTCGTTGCGCTTCATATTTTTTAATAAGTCCCCGAGCCACCTCTTTTTTGGGTATTGCGAGGTCTGAAGCTTTAAACCCTAAGTCTTGCAAGCTTGGAAAAGGTAAAGGGTCGATTTTTAAAAACTGCTTAAAATATTTTTTTGTTGGATAGGATTGAAAATAATAAGAGATGGAATTTTTGAGTTTATTTTTAGAATTAGGTTGTACAATCTTTGTCAATAACTTGGCTTTCCATTTTCGAGAGTAAGGTGTAAAAACAGTGTAGGGAGTCCCATCATTTTTCAGGACTTCATCCTTTTCAAAAATAACATGATCTTTATACCTTTTAAAAGAGATTGCTTTGGAAGACAATAGATTTTCTACTGCAGTATCTCGCTCTATTGCGTAGGGTTCAACATCTCGATTCGTAAACACCTGAGCAATATTAAATTCTTTTAATAAGGACTTCCAGACATCCAGTGGCTTTCCATATTTTACAAGGATAGAACTCCCCTGCCCTTCTAATTGAGTTTTAATTTCTAAAAGCGACTGATGAATAAAACTAAGCCGTGCATCATTTTCATCTTCTAATTTATCCAAAATAGTCGTATCAAAAATGAAGAGTGGCAATACTTTGTTGTCGCTTTTTAAAGCATGATAAAGACCGGCATTATCTTCTAATCTCAAATCTCTACGGTGCCAGAAAATGGAAATCGACATAAGGTTATTTCAGTTTATTTTATTGGTTTAGTATTTTTTAAAACACTGTCTTACAGAATATTATCTTCAAATAGTTCTTGAGTAGTTTTATCAACTTCACTAATAAAATCAATATCTCCAGTACCTAATAAGATAAGTAGCTTAGATTCTTT
>CAYXQH010000226.1:0-8670 GCA_964467425.1 uncultured Saprospiraceae bacterium | reverse complement strand
TTTTCATAAGTAGCCGTAAAAAAATTAGTAGTTATATTTTAGGCCAACTATTTAATACGATGCCTCCAGTTTATTTATTCACGTTTATTCTAATTACACTTTCCCTCTTTCCATTTAGTAACGCCTTTTTTCTCAGCTTCACATTCATTGCTATACGTCTTTCCATCACAACCACAAACTGGCTTATAAATGCGATTACATGATTTGCCTGGATCTATTTTTGAAGCGTCAATACATCCACTTTCACCAGTGTCCGGACATTTTCCTGCTCTCCAACTGGTCAAACCTCTCTTTTTCGCTTCGCATTCATTGCCATAAGTTTTATTGTCACAACCACAGACGGGTTTATAAATTTTAGCACATGGTGTGGTAAGAGAAATCTTTGATTTATCAATGCAATCATCGTTGGTCTCAGTCTTTGCACATTTTCCTTTCGTCCATTTGGTCACACCAGCTTTCTTGGCAAGACATTCATTGCTATAGGTTACATTATCACATCCACAAACCGGAATAAATTCTTTTGTACAAGGCATTTCTGGATCTTTTAGACTTTCCATCACACATGGACACTCTCCATCCGTCCAGCTCGTTAAACCTTTTTTCTCAGCTTCACATTCATTGCTATACGTCTTTCCATCACAACCACAAACTGGCTTATAATCTCTGGTGCAACCTTTATTTGCATCTATTTTAGACTTGTCAATGCAGGCCGTCTCCGTATCTGTTGTAGGAACGCCTATATCTCCACAAGTGGTTTGTAAGGAAAGAATGGTGAGTATACTTAGAAATAAACTTAAGCGAAGTGTATTAATCATAATTTACATTTTAAGGTTGCAAATTAGCAATTCTTAAACGAAAATTAGGAGAATATCGCTTTTTAATAGAATCTTGACATTCTTGTTAAAAAAGAAAGCTTTCTTTTAATATTTTATAAGTTTTTCGCAATGAAAGCCTTCCTTGGTCAATACTTTTAGAAAATAAATTCCGGCAGGTAGTGCAGAAAGATCGGTAATTTCAATAGTCTGGAGTCCGGAATGGACCTCTTTCGTTTGACGGTAAATAGTTTGCCCACTTGTATTTATTAATTGAAAATCGGCATTACCGAATGCTAAAAGATCTAATTGAATGTAAATGTTATTCTGAAAAGGGTTTGGGCGAATCTCGATTTTTTCATCAGATAATAACTCGGAAACTGGATTTAAACATCGAGTTGGAAAATCAAAGCTTTCTGTAAAATGGCTGGTAGACATTCCGTCTGTACAGTTGGCTTCTATCTGAAATTCATAGGTAGAGCATTGTTCTAAACCCGTTAAAGTATAAGGTGAAACGACATTAGGATATAAGGTCCAGGTGATATCGCTGATTTTTTTAACCCTAATATTATGATCGATGTGATCGTCCGAAAAATCTTCCCAAATAATGGTAGCCACTTCATCCAAAACATTGATGGTATCAAGGTTTATAGGCTTGTCGCAGCCAGCAGGCATACCCTGGATAATATTAATACAATAATCTTCTACTTCTCCGTAGGGAATTATTTCGCAAGCTTCCGGCGATTCCTCCCCGGTGTTTCCTTCCCATTCCATTCCAACCCGCAGCCTGGTAAGACCAAATGTTGCATCACCAGGTATTGTGATCGTTCCGGTCACTGTTTCATCTGATGCTATTTCTGAATCAAAAGCTAGCTCAGATACCGGATCAAACTCCCCATCATGATTGTAGTCAATCCAAATTCTAAAATATTCATCAAAATTATTGGCTTGAAAATCTGGAGTTAAGGAAACCGAATAAGTATTGAAGGTCATTACATTAGCGATCGTTCCAGTATAATTACCATAGCCTCCATCGGAGCCAGAACTATTATCTAAATCAGCAATTTCTACTGCTGCAATCCATTCAAAATTAGCATCTTCACCTGTTGAAGTACAATAAACAAAGTCAGTACAGGCACCACAGCCAAATGTCATAAAATTAATTGGAGGGCTAAATTCGGTTACCTCATTTGCGCAAACTGTTTGGATAGAGAAACTGTAATTTGTACAAGGTTCCAAATCCATCAATTGAAAAGAGTTCGTAGTTATTCCCGTGAAGGTAGTATTTCCAGAAGGGCCGTTAAGCATTAAATTATAAGATTGAGCCGCCAAAACACTACTCCAATTAAT
This sequence comes from uncultured Saprospiraceae bacterium, assembly GCA_964467425.1. Classification (GTDB taxonomy): domain Bacteria; phylum Bacteroidota; class Bacteroidia; order Chitinophagales; family Saprospiraceae; genus JAHDHW01. Next base: position 6,508 of record CAYXQH010000226.1, on the reverse strand, counting down.
TTGTGTGGTGTTGAATGTAATCATGGAGACTTCAATACCTGCTGGAGCTTCGCAACATCCATCTGTTTCAAAAATAAGACTTTCCGTATAGCCACTGTTTTCATTATCACAAATGGCATCAATTTGAAATTCGTATGTGGTACAGGCTGTTAAGTTAGTCAATGCGAAAGGACTCGAGGCATTGATAACTTCATTCCAGGTAGGCGAATCGACTTCCCGCCATCTTAGGGTTGATGTATTAGAATTGATACCAGCCGTCCAAACTAAATTTGCATTGGTGTCTGTTAGATCTGTAACCTCTATATTGTAGGCACTTGGACAAGGACCACAATTCGACATCAAAACATTGAGGCTGTTAAAAATATTTAAACGACCACCGGTAGTGGTAATACCTTGTAAGCTGGTGTTTGGATCAACACCCTCAAAAATATATTGACGAACTTGAGCCGCCGCAGCGGCAGGATCTGTTTTGGCAAGGGCGCTAATATTTTCACAAGGAGCAGAGTAGAGTAGTGCAACAGCGCCCGTGACGTGTGGTGTTGAACCAGAAGTTCCAAAGAATTCAGAATAAGAATTATTTGATGCTGTTGTGTATACATCGGCACCATGTGCGCCTAAATCAATTGTTGTAGCTCCATAGCCAGCATTAGCATCTTTTTCATCGAGTCTATTTGTATTCGTAACGGAGATTAAAAAATCACTAGGACATGCAGTCGGAAGATCACCAAATTCATCTACATTTTCATCGGCATTTATCGTGGCACCACAACTAATAATTCCTGCCATTCCTAAGGTATCGTAAAACGCACACCATAGTGGAGCATCAGCAGGATCGCCTCCATTTATGCCCCATGATGCATTTGTGGAAACAACAAAAGCACCTTCAGCACCATCTGTATCATTATACAATATTCGACTTTCTAAAGCATAAGTATAGGCAGCTAATACTGCAGCTTCGTTTAAGTTAGAACTGTTTTTAATAACCATTAACTTTACATTCCAGTTAACACCTGTAACCCCAATTCCATTATTACCTTGAGCTCCAACAATTCCGGCAACGGGCGTACCATGCCCACCTCCTGATATGTTATCATTATTAAGCGCCACATTCCATCCCCGATAATCATCGACATAGCCATTATTGTCATCATCTAATCCATTGTTTGGAATTTCAGCATGATTGATCCAAAGGTTATCTCCAAAATCTTGATGGTTTAAATCAATCCCGTCATCTAAAACGGCAACAACAATAGTGTCACCTTGTATTGTGACGCCTCCTGTTGTAATATCCCATGCTTGGTCTGCATCCATATCTGCATCCACAGTTCCACCATTGGAACCATCGTTGATATACTGCCATTGCTCGGAAAAAAACGAATCATCAGGTACGGTTTCTCTCATCTTTAAAAGATGGTTGACTTGAACCGTTTCAATTAAGGGATGGTCTTTTAAAAAATTAAGAAAACGGCGCTCATGAATAGTGTTTTGATCAAAATGAAGACGCCAGATGTTCATTGGTCTGGAAATCTGAGCTACAACCTCCAGTTTTGTGGGCTCTGAGTTATAGAATTGAAGGTCTTTGCTTAAAGCTTTTATATCCGCATCCGCTTTTAGTTGAATTAATAAATCTCCAAGTACATGATCAATATCTTGTGCATGGCTGGTATGAAAAACTGCCATTGAGAATAGTAGAAGTATAAATCTTGTTTTAGTTTTCATTCTACGGCTTTGTTTTGATCCTTAGATCACTCAAGATACTTATAAAATAAGATTTTAAATAGAAACAAATTGCATTGTTTCTGACAATTACTTAAAAATAATAAACCATATAAGATTTGATACGCATTGGAATATTTACTCTGCAAAAGGTAAAGCATACTTTTTTTGATGGATCAGTTCTATCGCTTGATCCAGATCTGCTATCAGATCTTCAGCCGCTTCGATACCACAAGATACTCGGACTAAACTATCTTGAATTCCTGTTGCTCTTCTTTTTTCAATAGGGATGGTTTTATGTGTCATGCTTGGAGGATGGCATATTAAGCTTTTTACACCTCCTAAACTTTCTGCTAATTTAAACAGTTTGCAAGTTTGAATAAGTTTGACAGCAGCGAAAGAATTATCATCTTTTAAAGAGAAAGAAATAATTCCTCCGAATCGACTTTGTTGTTCTTTCGCAAGTGTATGATTTTTAAAACTTTCCAAGCCTGGATAATGTACTTGATCGATATATTGTGAACTGGAAAGATAGTCAGCAACTTTTTCTGCATTTTGGCATTGCTTTTCTACTCGAAGATCTAATGTTTGAATGCCTCTGATGGTTAGGAAACAATCGAAAGGACCTAGTATTGCCCCAGACGCGTTTTGTAAAAACTTGATCTTTGCACCGAGTGTTTGATCTTTTGTTACCACCAGACCTGCGATCAAATCGGAATGACCTGCTAAGTATTTGGTGGCGCTATGAATGACGATGTCTGCACCAAGGTTCAAGGGTTTTTGTAAAACAGGAGAAGCAAAGGTGTTATCTACAATAACTAGTGTTCCATAGTGTTTGGCTATTCTGGATATCGACTTTATGTCAGTGATTTTTAGGAGAGGATTAGTGGGCGTTTCAATCCAGACAAATTTTGTTTTTGATGAAATGGCTTCGCTTAGGTTTTTGATTTCTGTGGTGTCAATATAATTTACGGTAATTCCGTATTTTTCATAAACTTGTGTGAATAGTCGAAAAGCACCACCGTAAATATCATCGACTGCAAGAATCTCGTCTCCAGGTTCCAATAATTTTAGAACGGCATCTATTGCCGCAAGACCAGACCCAAAGGCTGCTCCGACTTTTCCATTCTCAAGTTCACAAATAATATTTTCCAGTGTTTCGCGGGTCGGGTTATTTGATCTGGCATAATCATAACCTTTGTTTATACCAGGGGCTTCCTGGACGAAGGTCGCTGTTTGATAAATAGGAACAGAAATAGCTCCTGTAGTTTTGTCAACCGGAATGGAATGAATGATTTTTGTTGATTGTTGCATCTTTTTAGATTTTAATGTTTAAAAAATATGGTAAACACTTATCAAAAAAGATGTCAGGAAAAAGATTTTAATATACCTGACTTTCGGGCATAAAAAAATCTCCTCCGACAAGTCAGAGGAGATTTTTTAGATAAAACTATTATCATCTCAACGTACTTATCTCTACACATAGAATTTTAAAAATTCATTGTGACAGGAAGTAGCACCTTTTCCCAATGGGAGAGGTTGCTAAGGTGTCAACGGGCCTAATCCCTCGACCTTTCTTGATAAGAAATTAAATAAAGAACTGCCCCAAAGGTAATCGCTTTCGTTTCATAAAAAAGAAATGGATATACAATAGCTTGTTAAACTTTTCTTAAATCTTCATAAAAAGAGTATCTCACATCTGTTTTTTCCATCAAATAGATAGGGGAATCTGCAAGCAGATGAACCAAACTATATTAAAAATCGCCATTATATTGGTTGAAAATGAAGTATTTAGGCATGATGAATAATACTATATATTTGTCAATTTGGGCTTTTTGCTTTCATTTTTGAAAAAAAAAAGTGCTTTAGGTAGGCTTTTTGTTAAAATAACTACTAAAAGTGATACTTTAAACCTATTTATTGAGCGTTTATCAAACAAATATTCATCTTTTGATGTAATTTTGAGATGTCGTTTAAAATGAGAAAACAGTTTACAAATAAGAAACGCCACATGAAACACGTAATAGTCACAATTCTATCGGTTGTATTGGTATGTCTTACCCTAACAACAAATGCGCAAAGTATTAAGAAGGCAAACAAAGAATTTGAACTTCATGCGTTCAATATTGCCATTAAATCTTACCGAGCAATTCTTGATGATAAACCATCAAATGTTGAAGCGCTCTATAAGATTGCTGAATGCTATCGCCATCTCAATCAAATTGATCATGCAATTTCCTGGTACGAAAAAGCTGTAGTATCGCCAAAGGTTGATCCTGCTGCCTTTTTTAATTATGGGCAGGCTTTGATGAATAAAGGAAAATACGATGAAGCCAAAATTTGGTTTTTAAAGTATGCTGAATCAAATCCTTATGTTGGTTCGCATTATGCTGAAAATTGTGAATACGCTAAATCCTTGCAAGGGATTCCTGCGCTTTATAGAGTCAAAAAAGAATATCTTAACAAACCAGTTGCAGATTTTGGACCAGCATTTTTTAAAAATAAATTAGTTTACTCTTCTTCCAGATCTGACCTTAAGCGAAAGGATGGAAAAGATAATGCGAACTGGACCGGTCGAGCTAAGAATCAATTATTCATTACCTCTACAGACGATAATGGTTATTTAATGCAACCTTCTTTTTTAAGAGGTGATTTTAAAAATAATTATAACGAAGGACCAGTAGCTTATTCAGGTGATGGTAAATGGGCTGTAATTACAAAAAATAACTTTGTAAATGGGACACGACAGGTTCCGACTAGTGGAATGGAATTGAGTCTTTATTTTGCAGAAGTCACTGGAGAAGGAGACTGGAGAGATCCAAAAGCTTTCTCTTTTAACGGTAGCGGATATTCTTCTGGATATGGTTATCTCAATCATGATGGTTCCAAAATGTACTTTGCTTCTGACCGACCTGATGGGTATGGTGGTTATGATATTTATGTAACAACAAGGAAAGGTTCAAGTTGGTCAAGTCCACAAAACTTAGGACCAGTGGTCAATTCTCCAGGAAATGAAATCACTCCAAATATTGAAAATGGTGTTTTATATTTTGCCTCAGACTGGCATCAGGGATTAGGAGGTTTTGATTTATTCAAAGCAGACTTTAGTAATGGCAACTGGAATCGAATTTTCCATCTTGGAAATACTATTAATTCTGTAAAAGATGATTATGGATTGATTTTTAATAGCACTGACAATAAAGGTTATTTTACATCGAATCGTCTGGGAGGAAAAGGACATGAAGACCTTTATCAATTTTCTCAGTTGTCTGATAATATTGTAATCACTGTAAAAAATGCGAGTGATAATTCTCCCATTGAAAATGCAACGATTGATTTTTCCGCTTGCGGTGAACCTTCCTTTTCTACCAATGAAGATGGAACCTATAGTTTTCAAGCTTTACCTGGTCTCGAATGTGAAGGTTTAGTATACAAAAATGGATTTAATCACAGCTCTTTTCAGGTAAGTTCTGATGGTCGTAAAAAACTCCAAACGGTGGAAGTTTATTTGACCAGAGAAGCAGATCAATTCCTTGGTCGTGTAATCGATGCGAGTGATAATTCTTCTGTTGGAGATGTATTTATTCGAGCAACTAATCAAGATGATGGGAGTAAAATGGAAACTACTTCTTCAACGAATGGAGAATACCGTCTTGCACTTCAAAAGGGTGAAACGTATGTAATTCGCTATTCTAAAGTAGGTTATACAGATACGCATCAAAGAATCACTACGGGTAACGGCCTTAATAAAGGAATGCTAGGTACTGTTAATTTTATGCCATCCACCACTCGAATTGGCGGTGATGCAGTTGTATACGGATCTGGCGAAAATGAAGGAGGAAGCAGTTCAACTAATGGTGGAGGGGCTGATGCAATTAATGGTGGAAATTCTGGTAATGATATGACCAGAATAGAAAATGAGACAACGAATGATTCTTCTGAAGGTACTACCATTGAGCCTCCTGTTGAAACGGAAGTAGGTGACCCGGATGCTTTTGTACAAAAAGGATTTGCTGTTCAAATAGCAGCTATGGGGTTAAATCAGGAAGTAAAACCTGCGAAATATGCTAAATTGAGTGAGCTGGGTAATCTATACAGCAGGCCAGAAGGTAAGTATAAAAAACTGCGAGTAGGTATTTTTGAAAGTGAAGAAGAAGCCAAAGAAGCTCGCCAATCCATTGCGAAAGCTGGATTTAAAAAAGCTTTTGTTGTAAACGAAGTATTAGATGACCCGGAAGGGTTGGAGGTTCACTTTAAAGCGGAAGAGGAGGAGGAAGAGATTGTAGAAGTAGAATCGGAACCTACTGTAGAACCAGAAATTATTGATGCTGATAAATTTTTGGTACGCCTTGCAGCTTATAGAAATCCAGAATATTTTAAAGCAACAAAAGTGAATGAACTCGGAGCGATTGAAAAGCGAGTAAATGGAAAATTCACGGTTATGTATATCTCTGGCTTCTCAAGTGTCAAAGCAGCAGAAAGTGCAAGAAAGAAAGCAATTTCTTCAGGTTTTAGAGGAGCTTATCTTGTTGAAAATGTAGACGGCGAACTTGTAAAGGTTGTCAAATAAAAAACAGAAAATTTAATAAACGGTTTTCGGTATTTGTAGTTCGGATAATTCGAATGCCAAATACCGAAAACCGAATACCGTTTGACTCTTAATCCTTCCTATTTATTTTTGATTTGAACGTGAAAACAAGTCTTGGTAGTATCGACTACCTTAAAGCGTTCATCAATCCTCATTCCAAGTACCCAGCATATTTGACCGGCACTTTCTAGAACATGAACTTCT
>CAYXQH010000225.1:0-8671 GCA_964467425.1 uncultured Saprospiraceae bacterium | reverse complement strand
TACTTAGCCCTCTTTAATTTTCTTAAAATGTTCCTATTTAAAAACAAGATTTAATCCTACTCGAGCATTTACATTTCTACTGTCATAAGGTTTGAATACTGCTAATATATTATCAGAAACTCCGAATAGTTGAACGGGTCCTAATTTTAATGTCGTATTTAATCCAACGTTATTATACGTTTTATTTCGAATCGCATAAACTGCTCCTACCGAAACAACTTTTCCAACATTCACTGAAGCACTTGCTGCAAAAGCGGGAAACAAGGTTCCTCGATATGATTCTGAATAAATCAATCCGCCAACTTTTAATAAGCCATTAACTTCATAAGTACCACTCAAATAAAATTTAGTTGGTAACATGGTGGTATAGGAAGAAGCTGTTTCATCAAAATCAAAAATCTGTTGAAGCGTATCAATTGTTTGCTCAAAAGAAACATCTTCGTCACGAATAATCTCTGAAACATCCAGACCTTCGTAAGTATACGATCCGCTACTTGTGTAGTTTTTGGTATTTTTACTCCATTTGATCGCTCCTAAATCAATAATACTTGCAGACAGTTCTAATTTTTTCAACTTAATAGATGCTCCAAGGTCAATTGCAAGTCCAAGGTTTGGCGTTGTTAAAGTACTGAAATTTATATCGCCGAAGTCCAGATCAAAATTTCCATCTTGATCATAAGCTAAAAACGTAGAGGTATTAATTCTATAATCTGTATTAAATGTTAGCTGATAAATATCTGGATCTGTATACAGTGAAGCATCCGTACGACTCGTCGAAACATCTCCGATTCCTGTTAATATTTTAAGGCGTGCACCTGCAGATACATTAAGGAATTTCATTGCTGCACCAAGCCCAAATTCATTATAGGCAAAGGCCTGAAAATCTGGTCCAATATTAATGGTCTCATCAATAAACTGAGCATTGCCATTCCAACCCAACTCTACCATATCTTTTGGGTAATCAAGAAAAGTATTAAACTTTATTGCATGATTAAAGCTAAACCGGATATTTTTAATTCCGACAGAAACACTGGTCGTTTCAAATTCAACATTTGTAAAAAGCTGATTATTATCGGCTAGGCTATTTAATACTGCTCCAATATCCAATACATTTTCTCCAGTCGTACTTGTTTGGACGACATCATTGTAGGATGGACCTGTATGCGCAATATTAAAATAAAAGCTAGGCAGTCCATAATGAACCTTATGATCTGTGATAAATGCTGGATTTGTTTTACTGGATTGCCAGGTATTTCTTAGAAAGTGTAAGCTTAAATCTTGTTGAGCGAAAAGCGTACATACCGTAGTGGCAAAGAAAAAAACGAAAATTAGTTTTTTCACCATTTCAATCTTATTTAGTTTTTTGAAAAGTACTAAACCCAAGGGTTTAAGTTCTTTATTCCTCATTATTACTCCTTAATACCAATTTTCATACCCATTCTAAATTCAATGTTCTGGTCTGAAAAGATTTTCACAACATTATTTCCATTATTCGTGGTAGAAAAGGAGGAGGATACAAAAATGTACTTCGCATCTTTTATGTTTGGATATCGATCATTTCCAATAGTAGAAATGGTTGTTTTTTCCGTTCGACTGGTCACTAAACCTTCAGCATCAACTAATGCTGCATCTAATATAACTTCTGAATCGGTGTACATCGAATCAAGTATATTCATCGAAGCATCTGCAAAATAAGCTTGCATTCCAACTGCAACAGGAATTCCATTATCAGAAATCATTTTAAATTCTACATGGTCTACATTTTCGTATTCACTCAAGTCTAATTGAAAGGTATCTCTTGCTTCAAAGCCTTCCGCGGTACCATGCATTGGCAACTCCACTTCTACCTGCACTTTGAAATAACTGGAGTCGGTTAAAAATCCTCTGATCGCTGTATCCTGATCTGGATTGGGAATTGCATCAAGATCATAATCTACAGATACTGGGTTGGAAGCAATAATATCATCTATATTAGAATTTTCTTCATCAAAATAAAAGTTAGTCGTTTTCACAACACCGACTTCGCTGAGGCTTGGATAAGCAAAATCGATTCCGTTATCAATGAAGGGACTCACCAAACCAATTGAATCTCCATCAACAGTCAGAACAGACATGATATTTGTTTTTGAACGTACTGGAAAACCAAAAGAATTTTCAACGCCAATTAATATTTTAGGCTCTTTAAAAGAAACATCTCCTCTAGTCCAGTTTTCAAAAAACTCAATTTCTATCGTATCTCTTGGAAGTTCATATAAATCACTACCTAAATAACCTTCTACATAAGTCGCGGTAAAGTCTGTAAAACGAATAAAGAAATTAGACAAGGTATCCGCATATCCAACATTTGGCCGGAAGGCTTGATATCTTACAAAAATACTATCGTTGGTTGGCAAGAGTGTGTAACCTGAAATATCAATTCCTGGCTCAACATGTAATTCAGCTCCGGCTGGATGAGTTCTGGTTCTTTGAAAAACCTCTCCATCTTTTGTTGCATTAGGAATCGTAACGGTAACGGTCAAAGGCTCTCCATGAAACATTTGATAACCCCAATCTAAGATACCAGATTTTAATACTGCTAAATCCACGTCCAAGTTTCCAGGGATATTAAATTCAAGTCCAACAATGGTATCCAAAACCGGAAAGGGCCAAGCTGGTAAATTTCCAAAAATATCTGCACTCGATGTTGCGACAACATTCCCTTTATAATTGAGCTGGATCAGCCCATCTGGTAAAATAGTAATGAAGGTTTCCTCATCAAAATTATCCAGAACATCTTGAAAAGAAGCATCTCCGGAAAATAGAGGAATCGCAAACTCTGCATCATAATTAACTACCTCCAAATTGTCTAAATCATCAAGACGATTACAGGCACTAATCAATAAAACACAAAGTAGCATTGAAAAAACGGTAGTGAGTAGATTTTGCTTGTTCATTTTATAAAATTTCTTCGCTTGGTATATATAAAGAGTACAAAAACCATTCTATCCAAATATTATATAAGATAGACATTTTTTAACTCGAAAATCCAGAATAGGAATTAATACGCTACGGGTGTGTCTTTTGAAATTCTGCTAGCAGGAAAGAATAGTTAATGAAGGTCAATCATCCTTGAAATCAACATGTGTTTGTAAAAACGAACTCGATTCAGTCAAAACTTCATTATGTAAAACAAAGATACACCCTAATTTATTATGTATTTGCTCCATTCCCATAAGTTTAACTACAATTTAACAAAGCTATGAGAACTTCTTATATTCAAAACGAATAAGACATTCAATACGATGGGTATTTCAATTTTCAATAGTGGCTTATGTCAACCAGCAGTCAAAGAATTAGTACAGTGGATTGCTTATTCAAACTCAAATTGCTGACCTAGTCTTGGAATATCCACTTTTTTAAATCCTTTAGATTCTAACAAATCTTTTAAAGATTCCTGGCTTTTCTTCTCGCCATGAACTAGAAAAAGGTTTTTTAATTTCTTTTGATTTGCAAGGAAATCTAAAATCTCAGATCGATCTGCATGTGCTGAAAAAGAGTCCATGATTTCAATGTCCATAAGTACTGGCTTAATCTCTCCGAATAGCTTTAACTCTTTAATACCATTACGAAGCATTCCACCTGGAGTTTCGGGAGAACAATACCCAACAATCAAAAGTGTATTTTTCTCCTGATCAATACTATTGTAAAGATGATGCCTGACCCTTCCTGCGTTCATCATTCCGGAAGAGCTAATAATGATGCAAGCATCTTTAGTATTATTTAGACCTTTAGAAATTTCGACATTTCTAACATAGGTCAACTTATTAAAACCAAAAGGGTTATCATCCACTAACAAGTACTCGTTTAGGTTTTCATCAAAACATTCGGGATGTGAACCGAATACCATTGTTGCATTTACAGCAAGTGGACTGTCGACATAAACAGGTATACGAGGAAGTTTACCTTGCGTTTCCATCTGATCCAACATATAGACGATCTCCTGTGTTCGTCCCACACTAAATGCCGGAATGATTAATTTCCCGCGTTTCTCTACACATGTTTTTTTAATAATTTCTAAAAACCGTTCTGCTTCTGCAGGTTTTGCTGTATGATCTTTAGCACCGTAAGTAGATTCACAAATCAGGTAATCCACTTCAGGCATAGGAATTGGATCTCTCAAAATTGGGCGGTCCGGACGACCAATATCTCCAGTAAAACCAAAGACCTTTGTCTTTCCATCTTCTTTAATCCGCAAGGTAACACTGGCACTTCCTAAGATATGTCCGGCATCACGAAATAGCACCTCTACATTTTCGTTGATTGGATACCATTTTTCATAAGAAGTTCCCATAAACAAATCCATTGTCTGCCCTACATGTTCTGTAGTATACAATGGTTTTCTTTGTTTCAGTTTTTTCTTTTTCTTTTTCTTTTTAAGCTGGCGTCTATTCCAATACTCTGCATCTCTCTCCTGGATTTTTGCACTATCTAAAAGCATAATTGCGCAAAGGCTTCTCGTCGCATGCGTACAAACAATGTGGCCCTTAAAACCATCTTTGACTAATTTAGGAAGTCGTCCGCTATGATCAATATGTGCATGAGAAAGAATGACACAATCAACAGACCTAGGGTCAAAATACCAATTGGTATTAAAATTTTCCATGGATTTATTTCGTCCTTGGTAAAGTCCACAATCTAACAAAATCTTAAACCCATTCTCCAAGGTAATCAAATGAGAACTTCCAGTTACTGTCTGTGCAGCACCACAAAATTTTACTTTCATGTATTTTTATTTAATCCAATTTCGTCCTTTAAATTTACACTTCGGCGAATATACGAAAAAGCCACGCTAACCAAAAGGCTGCGTGGCTTTAGAATAAGATATAATATTTTTAAAGAGCTATTAAAAGCTCCGAATATTTGATTGTTTTTTGAATTAAAGAGCAGTAAGAAGCGTAATTTATTTCAACTTCAAACCTCCATGCTTTAATCGTGCTTTAATAGTTCCGGCAGAAGAACTTCCTCGATGTCCTGTTACTTCATGATCAGAATCTTTCTGTTTTTCATAAGAAACATTCATACCACCGGGATATCTTACTGATGCATACTCCACCCGAGCATCTAATTGAAAGTCAACATGATCATCCATGTATATTTTGCAATCGGTATAACTACAATCAAAAGAAACCAAGTCAAATCCTTTCTTGAGGTTATTAATTTTAACCCCTCCATGTTTCATTTCAAATTCTCCTTTTTTATAGAGCGTTTCAATTTTCAGGTCTGAATATTTACTATAAATAGAAACGAAACTTACCCCTTCAATATCGAAATGGTCATGTTTTCCTTGATTAGAAAATTCTATCAGTTCTCCAAGGTTGTAGGTATCGTATTTAGAATTGCTTTTTATTTTATCAGCCTTATCAACATAAAGTTTAGAATACATGCTCTCAATATATAAGTGCTTCGCTTGTTTGAGTTTAAGCTTACCATACATGAGGTCGATGGACGCTTTTCTAACTTCCCCAATCGTACCATTACCATAGCCCAGTTCAATTTCTGCATCCGAATCTACTGAATGAAGATTGAAATTACCATATTTTACATTGATGGAAGCATCTCCACCAATAGCCTCAATCTCTGCATCTCCATATTTATTACTCAATTGCAAATTTGCACGGCTTGGAATACTGACATCATAGTCAATGGTAAAATCTCCTTTATCTTTTCCTCCCCACCAATTTGATTTTTGTGATTCAATGACCGTTTGTGCACCGACAAAGTCAGATCGATTTGCGAATTCTATAATAATACGTTCAAAGATATTATCCGCAATTGCTTCACTACTTGCATTTGCAGTAATTGTAATGTCAATTTTCACTTCATTTTGGTTCCAGGTTTTAAGGTTTACGTTACCATATTTATTGGCAATGGATACATCTCCATCAGCAGTTAGTTTAAATTTCTTCTTAATGGTTTTGGTGTATTCCGTCTTACCAAAAGGTACCCCCCTTTTAGCAGCTACGTCTATACTACCAAGCCCAATGAGAAGGCATAGTAACAAAACATGTTTAGTATATAATTTCATCATCTTTTAATTTTTCGTTTATTTGATTAGTAGATTTTGCAACTTCTAATACCCGCTCAAGGATATCGAGTTTTGCTTGATAATTATTAATCATGGCATTAATAATTCTTTCTTCCGTTCCTTTGGGTGCTTCTTCTAATTCTTCCCGTAACTCATTCATAAAATCATCGAGTTGATCCATATCTTCTTCTAAAGAAGTATCATAATTATAACTAGCCAGTTGGGCTAATTTTTCATCAACCTCATATTCGTAATACTTTTTAGCTTCTAAAAACTCAGGGTAATTTTTTTCGACCGTTGCAAGTTCAGAAGAAGCGGAAGACTGTCTTCCGATCACAATCCCGACTGCAAGTAGAAAAAGTATCGCAGCAGCAATTCTGGTAAATTGCCATAGGGAGATTCGACGAGGCTTTTTATTATCCTTTTGGATTTGCTCTTGAATCTTACCCCAAGCCATTTTGGGAGGCTCCTTATCATCAAAAGCGTCTCGTCGCTTTTGGATAAATTTTTCTAAATTATCTTTATTCATCATCTTTTGATTAGTCTCAAAATATAAACCGTAATATCAATAGCTTTGTTTATTTTTTTAATTTGTCATTCCTCTCATGGACTCTTCAGAAAGCATCAACTCTCTCATTTTCTTTTTTGCCCGACTAAACTGCGACTTTGAAGTAGCCACAGAAATATTTAAAACATCTGCAATTTCTTGATGATCATAGCCTTCCATCAAATATAGAGAAAAGACAACTCGGTAACCATCAGGTAGTTGAATCATCGCTCGCTTAATGGATTCAATACTCATTTTGGGTTCAATGGCAGAATGCTCTTCTTCAATATTTCCAACTCGATCATCTATCTCTTCAAAATACAATCGTTTCTTTTTCAAAAAGTTGATACAATTATTAATAACAATTCTTTTGATCCAAGCTCCAATAGAAGATTGAAATTTAAAAGAATTGATTTTGGTAAAAATGTCAACAAAAGAGTTTTGCAGTATATCCTCTGCATCCATTTCGTTTTTCACCATTCTAAGGCAAATATTAAACATTGCCTTTGAATAAAGCTGGTATAATTCGAATTGGGCTTTGGAGTCACCGTTTCTACAATTCGTTACAATTTCCCGATGTGTATCGTTGTATTCCAATGAGTCGAGTGCGTTTAATGCTAATGACAGATAAATGTTAAAATGGTTGCACAGGAAGTGAAGTTAGAAAGAAATGTGATTAAAAAAGATCAGATTGATTGAATTTAGGTCAATTAACAGATAATATCAACACATCAAATCTGCCAGTTTTCGCCTTTTACGGAAATTGTATATACAACAAAGTAAAGTAGATAGTCAGCTGCTGGAATGGATTAGATTCGTATGACAATAATTTTTATATAAAAGCAAAGCGCCTCATTTTTACAAATGAAGCGCTTTGCTAATTATTTATTTCATCCAAGGATCTATGATTCCTCAATAGATACTTCTGTTTTTTTATCCTGAAGTTTCTTATCCTCAACGTTCTCGTTTAGAAATTCATTGATAACATCAACTTTGAAATTCGTAACGATTTCACCAAACTCATTGATCTGAATGTTTAAACCTTCTAAGTCTTTATGGACTTCTGGTTTACTGATGTTTACTTTTTTCTTTGACATGACTAAACGTTTTACAAGCTTTCAGCGACTTTGCAAAAGAACAATCATGAAAAATTTTATTCTTTTATACCGCCTGGCTCACTTCATTAAAATAGGTGTATGCTTTTTTGAAGCGGGCATCGACTTCTTCTTTACCCAAGACTTCTATCATATCAAACACAGAAGGTCCTTTCATAGTTCCCGAAAGTGCAATTCTTATTATTGGAAACACATCTCCAAAGCCTAATTCGGTATCATTTACAAAACCTTTGACCGTAGCTTCTATATTTTCAGCAACATAAGGATTCGTGTTATTGATTAAATCCAATAACTGATTAAAAGAATCCTGACGTTCCGGTTTCCATTTTTTTCGAATTGTTTTTTGATCATATTCTTTCACCGGCTCGAAAAAGTAATAACCTGTTTCTATAAGATCCGGCAAAAGTACAAGTCGCTCTTTCATCATCTCGCAAACAGTAGTCAAATATTCATTGCTCGCATTATATCCTTTTTCTTCCATCAAGGGACGAACCAAATCAGCTAACTCCGATCCGCTTTTTGCCATCAGGTATTGTTGATTAAACCATTTCGCTTTTTCATAATCAAACTTTGCTCCTGACTTTCCGATCCGTTCTAAAGAGAAAGCCTCACTCAATTCTTCCAAAGAGAAAATCTCCTGCTCGGTCCCAGGGTTCCAGCCCAAGAAGGCCAGAAAGTTCAATACGGCGTTTGAATCAAAACCGAACTCTTTAAATCCTTCAAAAGAATCTTCAGGTGATGCGCCTTTCCAGGAAAGTGGAAATACCGGAAACCCAAATTTAGCCCCATCTCGTTTTCCCAACTTTCCTTTACCTGTTGGCTTCAGGATAAGTGGAAGGTGTGCAAATTGAGGCATCGTATCCTCCCAGCCAAGAAAACGATACAAATAAACATGATGTGGAGTACTCGACAACCACTCTTCTCCGCGAATGACATGAGAAATCT
>CAYXQH010000224.1:0-8675 GCA_964467425.1 uncultured Saprospiraceae bacterium | reverse complement strand
TCTATTTTTATTTCTTATCCTAATGTTAATTAAACAAAGACTTATATATATCCTTTTAAAATCAATAAATACAAACACATGAAAAAAATTACAACTCTATTTTTATTCATTGCAATTTGTTTTAGCTTTTCCTTTGCTCAAATTAGCCAGGAAGATCGTTCCATGACGCAAGGCGTCAACACCGCATTGATCATGTCTATTCCAAACGCTGATGATAAATCAACTGAAAAGCTTTGGAAAAAATACATGAAATCAAATGGTGCCAAAACTAAAAAAATCAAAAAATCTGAAGAGTATCTCTCTGATGATGCAAAAATTGCTGGTGTTGGAGGTGGAAATACCGTAGATGTCTATGCTACTTTTGAACAAAGTGGAGATAATGTTACAATGACTACTTGGGTAGACTTGGGCGGAGCTTATCTTAATAATGAGGATCATCCTGAAAAATATTCAGCATGCGAAACCTTTTTATCTGAATTTGAGACACATGTGTATAAAGAAGGGGTGAAAATTGAAATCAAATCGGAGGAAAACAATTTAAAGAAGCTGAATTCAGAAATGAAAAAGCTAAAAAAGGACAATGATAAATACCATAAGATTATCGCTGATTCTAAAAAGAAAATAGAACGAGCAGAAAAAGATATTGAAGAAAACCTTCAGGAGCAAGAAGACGCTTCTTCCAGAATTGAGGTACAACAAGAGGTAGTTGAAAAAACCAAAAAGAAACTCGAAGTAAGAGAAGATAACTAATCCTTTATCAACAAACACCTTTGCAATTTCGAATATGCGGGATTCGAGTTCCGCATATTCGAAATATTTCATCTTTCCATTATTGATTTATAGCATTTTTTTGCGTATATTTACACCTGTAGATACACATCTTTAATTTATTTGGTGATATATTTCTACGCTTTTTAAAAGAACTGTCTGCTATGATGAAAATTCAGGGTTTCCGTAAAACATATTAAATAAAAATAAATGTGATTTATTTTTAAACACCCTTCCTGGATTTTAAGCTTACTTTATGATATAGCGCTGTGCGAAACCTTCTATAAATACATATTTAATTTTATCCACTATATCCTAAGTTTATTACCATTAAATAATTGATAAATACCGAACAATAACAATTTATAAAAAATCAAATACGTAATCGGTAGCTTTTATTAACAATGCAATGTTAGGGACCACTTATCCACACGTTATCCACATATAATTCACAGGTTACTAACATTGTCCACAGGAAAAGCGTAATTTTGTGTTGGCTTTTTTACGATTTAAAATATACTTTTGCCCAGCATAAAAAGAAAACCTTTTTGTGCTTACTATGATTGAAAACTACATGCATGGAGGAGAGCAATTAATTCACTCTTGAAGCATTAAAAAAAATATGTCAGAAAAAGATTATCCGGTAAAAGCCATAGGGGCTTACCGAAACAAAAAGAAGGGAAACGACTTATCTAATTATGTCTTTGGAAAAGTACAACCTCAAGCACTTCCATTAGAAGAAGCCGTTCTTGGTGCTATCATGCTTGACAAGGATGCCTTGCCAGTGGTATTAGACATTTTACAATCAGAAAGTTTTTATTCCGACGGTCATAAGCTCATTTACAAAGCGATGCTAAAGTTGTTTGAAAAAACACAACCTGTCGATTTGTTAACCGTTACTGAAGAGCTTAAAAAATCCGGAGACTTAGAAACGATTGGTGGACCTTATTATCTGGTTGAGTTAACTAATAGAGTTGCTTCTGCAGCCAATATAGAATATCACGCGAGGATTATTTCTCAGAAACATATTCAGCGTGAATTGATCACTGTTTCTACAAAAGTGATTCGCGATGCTTATGAAGATACCACAGATGTCTTCCAACTATTAGATGATGCAGAGCAGGGCTTGTTTGAAATTACACAACAAAACCTGAGTCGTGGGTACGAAAGTATTGGCACCATCGCCAGCCGAGCGTTGAAAGCACTGGAAGAACTATCCGAAAAAGAAGAAGGGCTTAGTGGAGTTCCGACTGGGTTTACAGAATTAGATCGACTGACTTCAGGGTGGCAATCTTCTGATTTGATTATTATTGCTGCGAGACCTGGTATGGGTAAGACGGCCTTCACCTTAGCACTTGCCAGAAACGCAGCGCTTGATTTTGGAAAAGGAGTCGCATTCTTCTCTTTGGAGATGGCCAATGTTCAATTGGTTCAACGTTTGATTTCCATGGAAGCAGAGATTCCAGGTAGTAAACTGCGGGGTGGACAACTAGAAGAATATGAATGGCAGCAATTACATAGCGCCATCGAAAAAATGAGTGAGGTTCCGATCTTCATTGATGATACTCCCGGTATTAATATTTTTGAGCTTCGAGCAAAATGTCGTCGTTTAAAAATGCAACACGACATCCAAATGGTTATCATTGATTACCTCCAATTAATGACGGGTGGTCCTGATCAAAAGAATGGAAATCGAGAGCAGGAAATTAGTGCCATCTCAAGAGCATTGAAAGGTTTAGCAAAAGAATTGGATGTTCCAGTTATTGCCTTATCTCAGTTGAGTCGTGCGGTGGAAACGCGTGGAGGAGATAAACGCCCGCAACTTTCTGACCTTCGGGAATCAGGAGCGATCGAGCAGGATGCGGATATTGTTTCTTTTATCTATCGTCCAGAATATTATAGTATCCTTGAAGATGAAGAAGGACAATCCTTGAAAGGTATTGGTGAAATCATTGTAGCAAAACATCGTAATGGTGCTTTGAAAACGGTTAAACTTAAATTCACTGATCACTTTGCTAAATTCTCCAATTTGGATGATCCGAATTTCAATGAGTTATTAGGTGGCGGAAATGATGATGGATTCCCTGATAATCAAACGAATATTATCACTCGATCCTCCCGGATGAATGATGAGGATATTCCCTTCTAAACAAAAAAGGATTATGCCTTTGAAATAGTAGATAAAAAAAGTATAACTTCGAGGATGACGGAAACTTTGAATAGTTTCCGTCATTTTCATTTGATCAAAGAACTTGAATTTATTTTTAATGGCAAATAATAAAAACGAAGAGCATGAACCTGAAGACGGAATGCGTTTAAACAAATATGTTGCGCATTGCGGAATCTGTTCGCGTCGTAAAGCTGCAGAATATATTCAACAAGGCCTGGTAAAAGTAAATGAACAAATTATTCGCGAACCCGGTCATAGAGTTCAGGAAACCGATCAGGTGTTTTTTAAAGATGAATTGATTAAACCGGAGGTAAAAAGAGTTTACCTTTTAATGAATAAACCCAAAAATACCATCACCACGCTTAGCGATGAAAGAGGTCGACGAACGGTTCTTGATCTCATTGGCAAAGCAGTTGATGTCCGCATTTTTCCAGTAGGTCGCCTCGACCGTGAAACAACCGGACTATTATTATTAACCAACGATGGCGATCTCACCAAAAAGCTCTCCCATCCTAGTCATGAGGTACAAAAATTCTATCATATTATTCTGGATAAACCAGTTCTGGAATCACATATCGAACAAATCCGAAAAGGGATCACTTTAGAAGATGGCTTTGTTCCGGTAGATTCTGTAGGCTATATCACTGATGCTGGTAAAGAAGAAGTCGGAATTGAGGTTCATATTGGTAGAAATCGAATCGTCCGGCGAATTTTTGAGCATTTTGGCTATATCGTTCAAAAACTCGATCGAACTTATTATGCTGGTCTAACTAAAAAAAACCTATCCAGAGGACGATTCAGACACCTTTCTGAAAAGGAAGTTTTAATGCTAAAACACTTTACCCAAAGCAAAAAAAGCTGATTTTTCCTTTTTTATCTTTTAAAAAGGCCACTCCAAGTATATATTAAACAATAAAAAAATTCGTTATCTACAAAAACTGGTAACATTTTAGATACGATTACCCTGAAACTGATTAATTTTTATGTTTATATTTGGTCTGTTATTAAAAACAATAGCATTATGAAACGTTACGCAAACATATTCTTTGCTGTCCTCATGACAGCAAGCCTAGCTTTTGGCAATTCTAATACCCAGGCTGAATACACTTTCACCATACATGTTGGAGCTTTTGTAAAAGCTAAGGTCACGGATTTTGAAAACATCCGCCCTTATGGTTATTTATATACTCAAAAACTAAATAACCTAATTCAGATTTACATGGGTGATTACCCAACGGAAAGCGATGCAATCAAGGTGATGAATTTAGTAAAAGAAGAAGGCTATCCGGCAGCTTTTGTTACCAGAAGAAATCTGGATTCTGGTGTTTACCAATCAATCATCCAATTAGGATCTGAAAAAGTAGGCGCACCAATCAACTGGGCAGACTTCGTAAAAGCTGGTCCCTTGCAAACTTATCAGGATGGAAATTCTATAAAAATAGTTACGGGCCCTTTCAATAATCTAGATGAAGCGCAAGCGCGGTTAAATCAAATTAAAAGCACAGGCTTAAGTGAAGCTTTTATAAAAAATGTCAACAGCTTATTACTGCATAAAGTGACCGATTTTGAAACAGGTGGAGGAATTCAACTTCTTAACGAATATGAAGAGATTCTTGTGGCGAAGGAAGTACCCGAAGAAGTGCTTATCGAAGAGATCCCTGCCAAAACAAAAAAGAAATCGGTGCCGAATGTGATGATTAAAAAGAAGAAAAAGAAAGCACCAGTAAAAGATAAAGTAGCTCCAAAGGGCGAACCCCGACCAAAGACTTATGAACATGTTGGCGAACCTATACCAGCACCCGAAAAACCTAAGCCTGTTGCAGATGCAGCTCCTCCTCGCGAAGAGCCTGCACCAAAATCAAAAGCAACACCTGCTCCTGCTCCAATAAAAAAAGCAGTAGAAGAATCTTTTGCTCTGCCTTATATCCGACCAAAAGTGAAAAGAACTTCAGTTTTAAAACTCCAGGAAGTTTTAAAATTAAAGGGCACTTATAAAAGCGGTCTGGATGGTTATTATGGAAAAGGTACCCGAAAGGGATACAAAGACATCATGGCCGAAAACAAAGACATCAAACGATTCAAATTATTAGCACAGATGTACGAAGAAGAGGCCTCTAAAAAGTCCGCTCTTCAAACCATAATAAATAAAGTGAATAATGACGTTGCTATAAGCGTCAGCAAATTAAAAGGCTATCAAACGCCTGTTGCTAAAGCCTATCAAGCTTATGGAATTTTTGCCTTAAGTGGAAAGAATCAACAAACAGATCGATTGATGGGAGAAGCCATCAAGGCTAGTTTTTCAAAAAGTAAATTAAAAAACAAATCGCCTTTCGATTTTGAAGCCAAGCATTCTTATAGTGATTACACAAAGTTAATCAAGCACATCCGATATATCCACGGTGCTTCGAACGAGGACATTGCTGTTCCTTGTTGGCTTTTTGAAGATCATAAAAAAGAAGCAATGGCTGCTTTTGATCCATCTAATGATTTAGCTTCTGAAGATTATACCATACAGGATTGTGGAAATATTATGGCTTGGGAAAGTCTAAGTTTATTAGAAACGATCATGAAAGACATGACTCCAGAATTATCAAAAGTAGATATTAAGAATTTGAAAAAGTGGCAATCCAAAAGAGCTATGTTACTAATAGCACCAAAAGCGCAATCCACTGAAGATTACAAAAGTATTGACGCCTGGAATACCAACCTTTGGAATGGTTTAAATACCTGGGAAAAATCAGATCCTATTCACTCTAAAATGACGACGCCATTAAAAATTGCCTACTTTCAATCCTGGGCATTGTTGGAAGATTATTTTATGAATAAAGGATTAAAAGCAAAGGAAGCAAGAGGCTTGTCGCTTAGTGTTTTACAATCTATCGTCGACCCTTATCTCGGAAGATACGCAGAGAAAAAATAATAGAATAAGGCATCAAGAAATTAAAGAGGTTTAAGTTATAAAAACTTAAGCCTCTTTAATTTTTCAACCTTCCTAATTCCTTTTCTTACTTCGCCAGAAAACTAAATCGAAATTTCGTCTCGACCGTTTGTTGGGGAACACCCTGAAGGTTTAATTTTATAATCATATTAAATTTAGTACTTTCAAAATACTGTCTTAAATCCACTAAGGTTGCAAATATATCTAGATCTTCTCCTTGATTAGGTGTTATCTGCGTCCTCCAATAAACTTCACGATAATCTTCTTCATCATCCGTGTAAAGTCGGATGGACACTTCTCTAATAAAACTATAATTCGTTAGCCCTGGAAAAATCGTTGACATCCGAGCGGTTCCAGGATTAATCGCTGCTAAGTCAGAAGCCGTGACATTATTACTTGTCAGGTAAGATCCCACATTTATATCCCGCAAATAAAAATAGTGCGATTCAAACGTGTTTAATCCGGCAGGGATCGTAAAATCTCGTTCATAAGCCATTTCAAAAAGAATGTCCGGATCCTTTTTACAACCAGAAAACAAAAAAACACCGATCAAGAGTGGGATAATATATTTCATAATAAAAATCTTGTTAAACAAAATTAATAATCTCTTCTTCTAACGCAGGATTTCTTCCAAATTGTTCATTTGTTACAAATTTATAATTATTTTTATTGCGGTACAGCTTAAATGTATTGATATATAAACATTGAGACATTTTAGTCACAAAGTTTACGAGCCAATAAAGTTATTCAGTAGTAAAAACAAAAAACCAACATGGGCGAGCAAAAAGTATCCCTCCTTACAGATCAAACACAGATGCATCGTTTTGTCAGATACCTCTTAGATGATGTGCAGGCACTTCAATATATGATTGAAAACGATTGGTTCGAAACAGGGATTACCCGAATCGGTGCGGAACAAGAAATGTGCATGGTTGATTCAGCGACCTTTAAGCCTGCTCCTATTGCTATGGAAGCTTTGGATACGATGAAAAACTATCCCTGGGTAGAGACTGAATTAGCTCGTTTCAATCTCGAAACAAACATGATGCCCCGAGAATTAAAGGGTAAATGTTTCAGCCAAATGGAGCAAGAGAATCTGGGTAATTTAAATAAGATTCGAAAAAAATTAGCAAAATTAGATGCCAAGCTGATCCTAACAGGTATCCTTCCAACCCTTAGGAAGCCACATCTTGACATGCAAAACCTGACGCCTAAAAAACGGTATTTCGCATTGATGGAAGCAATCAATAATCAACTAATTGGAAATGCCTATGAATTACGTCTGACCGGAATTGATGAGCTTTTAGTTCGCCACGACTCTCCTCTTCTGGAAGCCTGCAATACGAGCTTTCAAGTTCATCTTCAGATTGAGCCTAACGATTTTGTACATATGTATAATATTGCGCAGGCGCTCGCTGCACCAACTATGGCAATAGCTGCCAATTCTCCTATCGTTTTTGGTCGTAGACTTTGGCACGAATCGCGGATTGCTTTATTCCAACAATCACTCGACACACGAACGACGCATGACCATATGCGAGAGCGATACCCAAGAGTTAGTTTTGGTAGTGATTGGCTTAAAGAATCAGTTTTAAATATTCATAGGGAAGACATTGCGCGTTTTAGAGTTTTAATAAGCGGAGATATTGAAGAAAGTGCAATCGATATGATTGATTCAGGAAAAGTACCTAAGCTAAGAGCACTTCAAGTACACAACTCTACCGTCTACCGATGGAACCGACCATGCTTTGGTATTAGTCCAAATGGGAAACCACACTTGAGAATAGAAAATAGAGTCTTGCCTTCAGGTCCGACCGTTATTGATGAAATCGCAAATACCGCTTTATGGATCGGAGCAATGATTGCTTATGGCGACAAGTATAAAGATATTTCTCAAAACATGACGTTCGATGATGTTCGCGATAATTTTGGAAAGGCAGCTCGTTTTGGGATCGACTCGAATTTCACCTGGTTCAAGGATAAAAAAATATCCTGCTGTGAATTGATAAAGAAAGAAATCCTACCGATGGCAAGAGAAGGCTTGGCAAGTCGGAATGTAAGTAAGGCAGATATCAATCGCTATTTAAATGTGATTGAAGAACGAGCTGAGCAACATATGAATGGAGCCCGATGGCAATTACGTGCCTATTCAAAATTAATCAAAGAAACCAATCAGGATGAAGCGACATCCGTATTGACCGCAGCTATTATTAAAAACCAGGAGCAGGAACTGCCCGTTCATAAATGGAAAATGCCAGAATTATCAGACCTTCAGGATTACCGTCCTTCCCAAATCACCGTAGAAGAATTTATGGTGACTGATGTTTTTACAGTTCAAAAAGATGATATCATTGAGCTCGTCGCAGAAATGATGGATTGGAGAAAAATTCAATACACTCCTGTCGAAGACACTAAAGGAAACTTGATCGGTTTAGTGACTTCCAGACTTATTCTTCGACACCTTATCAAACACCCTAAACTAAGTACGGAGACAAAAACAGTAAAGGATATAATGATTAAAAAACCGAAAACCATCTCTCCTGACACAACCATTCTCGAGGCAATGGAGATGATGCGTAAAAATAAAATTGGTTGCCTCCCTGTTGTCCAAAACAAAGAACTCATCGGAATTATCACTGAAATGGACTTTTTAAGAATCTCCGGAAGGCTAATTGAACGGCTGGAGAAGTAGTTTTTAAGTTTTTAACATTCAAAACATTCTATTGAAAAAATCTTTTTTATAAAATAAAAACTTTCGCCCTTGACCTGAATAAGTTTCTTATTCTAAATATATATTTA
>CAYXQH010000223.1:0-8706 GCA_964467425.1 uncultured Saprospiraceae bacterium | reverse complement strand
CCAGAGATGCCAAGACAGATTGCTCGCTGGGGTGGTAGTATGGCAGAGTGGCAAAGTAATGTAGATGATCTTAGAAATTTTGTTTTGGAGCGTTGTACACTGATGGACGAAGGAATGATCAACTGCTATGATTTAACTGGTCCGTATGAAGTAACCTTAAGAGTAGAACCTGCAGGAATTGGTGTTGGTGAAATTGATTTCAACACTCTGGATATTGAAGAATTTCCATGGACAGGTGCTTATTTTGGAAATATGGAAAACCTTATCAAAGCGAGATCCTTCCTCGATGATTATGAGTTCTCCCATTGGGAAAGCACATCAGGAAATGTCATTTTTCCAGATTCTTTGAGCAGAAGAGCTCGGATTACTTTAACCGCGCCAGATACCTTAATCGCTCATTTTGAATTACCCACTTCCACGTTCGAACCAAATCTGGATTTTTCATTACACGCCTATCCAACTGTAACTGATGAATATTTGAATCTGGAATTCGAATTGGAAAAAGCAATGGATATAAACTTAAGCCTGTATTCTGTAAGCGGAAGTAAAATAACGGACTTTAAAAATGTACAAGGGCGAAGAGGCGCTGGAGAATATAGCAATCAGCTTAATCTCAAAGCTTTGAATATTCCTCCTGGTTTGTACTTTTTAAACTTCCAGGGTGATGGTGGACAGAAAACAGTGAAGATAACGGTGGTGAGGTAGTGAGTGAGTGAGTGAGTGAGTGAGTGAGTGGATAAGATAAATTAAAAGATTAGGAGGTTTGTATGTCAATTGGCGTGCAAACCTCTTCTAATTTAGACAGGCAAGAGCGTATGGATAATTGATTAGGTTTTATATTCTGAAATATTAGGATTATTTTTTAATTTGAAAAAAATCTTAACCTATGGCTAACCCCGACCATCTGGAAATTTTAGAGCAAGGCGTAGTCGCCTGGAATAGCTGGCATAGACAGCAGCTTGAGGCGCGGAATCTGGAAGACCCTGCGAACCTTTCTAAAGAGACCTTGATTTTTGTAGCTGACTTAAGTGGGGTAAATTTGGCAGACAAAAAACTAGGTGAAATTAATCTGAGTTATGTTGACCTTTCTTCCTCCACCTTTCGTTATGTTGATTTTACAGAAGCAAATTTATTAAAAAGCAATCTAAAAAATACGTCCTTCGATTTATGTACGTTGCAGCGAACAAGGTTTTGTTATTCTGACCTAAGTAATTGTTCTATAAAAGAATCAACTGGTGTAGAAGCCGATTTCGCGGATGTGACTTTTAAAGGTATAAAATTAGACCGGCAAGAATTTTATTATTGTTCTTTTGTCCGAGCTGATTTCGAAAACTGCAATTTGTCCAAAGCTACTTTTTATGGTTGCGATTTGAGGGAAACCAATTTTAGTCATGCGGATCTAAGCGAAACTGATCTTAGCGGAAGCACGCTTATCAAAACGCAGATGGATCAGGCAATTTTAAACCATTGCAAAGTTTATGGTACTTCCGTATGGGAAATCCAAGGTACCATTAAAGAGCAGAACGACTTGATTATCACCGATGAAGAAGACATAGAGTTGACTGTCGATGAAATAGAAGTTGCTCAGTTTATGTATTTGATTATAAATAATTCGAAACTCCGGAATGTTATTGACACGATAACCTCAAAATCTGTATTAATTCTTGGGCGATTTTATGAAGAGCGCAAAATAGTTTTAGATGCTATTAAATCTGCACTTCGAAAAAAAGGCTATTTACCCATACTTTTTGATTTTAAAAAACCAGATAGCAAAAGCCTCACGGAAACCGTTTCAACATTAGCAAAACTTTCAAAGTTTGTCATTGCAGATATTACGGATGCAAAAAGTGTCCCTCAGGAATTAGCGTTTATTATACCTCCCAATCCATCCGTTCCTGTTGTACCAATAATAGATCAGGCTTTTGAAGAGTATGCTATGTTTGGTCATTTTCGCCAATATCCCGCGGTATTACCTCTACATGTTTATGCATCTAAAGAAGAACTCATCCAGAATATAGAATCGGTCCTCATTGCCCCTGCTGAAGAGAAATTAGCAGAAAAGGATTAGTACTTTTTTAAGATCAAATACACCATATCTTTCTCAAAAGACATCAAATAAGTAGACCATTTACATTTATTAACAAATCATTAGAAAATATTACAATAAATTCAACTTACCTTGCAGTCAACAAATATAAAGCTTGTCCAAAAGACTCGATAAGCTATTAAAGATTCCTCATTAAAAAAATTAAGTTTATGAAACAGTATTTATTAACCCTAGTATCCATTCTCGTTTTATCTTCAGGAAGCCTTTTTGCGCAAGCACCAGAGCAACCATCCGTTTCACCAGTACTTCCAAAGTATAAAATGTTAGAAACTCCAAAAGGTCCTACATCGACTATGGAGTTTGAAACCACCGAATATGATTTTGGAATTATTGACCAAGGTGAAAAAGCGCGGTATGTTTATAAGTTTAGAAATACCAGCGATATTCCTTTAATAATTACAAACGCAAAAGGAAGCTGTGGATGTACAGTACCATCATGGCCAAAAGAACCTGTTCTTCCAGGTGAATCCGGTACGATTGAAGTCGAATTTAATTCTAAAGGTAAGAAAGGCAAACAAAGCAAGCGAGTGACGATTACTGCGAATACCAATCCTGCACAAACTTTTTTAACAATCAAAGGTGAAATAAACGTGCCTGCACAAGCAGAAGGTACTCAAGAGAAAATAGTAGAGACTAAACCAGAACCGCTTAAGCCAATATTCAAAGAAGGTGTAGATTACAAGCCTTCCGATTGCTTTGCGATTTATCCTAATCCAACAGCTGAAGTATTAAACCTTGACTTTAAGGAGCATGAAGGACAAAAAGCAGAAGTGCATATTTATAGCCAAAGTGGAAAATTAATGGCACTTAAGGTTATTGATTCGATCACTAGTTCAGCAATTACTTTCGATGTTAGTGCCTATACACAAGGGATGTATTTTGCTAGAATTCAAATTGATCAAGAGCAGCCTTCAACGAAGTGCTTTATTGTTGCGAAGAAGTAGGCCTCCCTTTGGTCGGAATGGTGGTTCTGACTTCGTCAGAAAATGATGGTCCCGATTAAAATCGGGAAGTTTAAAATAGAAATGCCAGAATCTGTGAATTTGATTCTGGCATTTCCATTTTATCTTTTTTGTTTAATCTATTTTAAAGACACGTTCGAAGTAGCCGCTGAGTTCCTCCACTACCCTGTTCTTATCTTCTGTTGTCTCGATGCCGGCGATAATTTTCGCTAATCGCTTTTTGTATTCCAATTGCATCGTTCGTCCAATCTGAATACGCTGAGCCTGAGGCGAGCCTGCACCATGCATACTTTCGGTAAGGTAGCCAACCGCATTTCTACCTAAAGTCATATTTTCAATTAAGCGTAAAACCCGCATTCGATCTTCTGTATTTATATCTGCTTTACCGCGTAAATATTTTTTTAATAAATCTCCTATTTCCGGATGGTTTAGATCTTTTTCAGACGGTAATGTTGCAACAAGCCCGCCCGCAAGATCCTGCGCGAGTCTTCCGATTTCATAGGGCATTTTAGTGACATGATGTTTACAAACATTCGCTAGCATTTCATCGCAAATATAAGCGCCCGACTTCGTTTCATGTCCCTGGTAAGAGGACGCAATTCCTGTCCCGTAGATGGTTTCGTTTAGGTGGGTCATTTGCACGAGCTTGTCTTTAATATGAGAAGCTTTAGGAACGCCATTCATTTCAGCAATAGTTGCTGCTGCTCCAATCAGTACATCTCCTACTCCACTTTTGCAAACATAACTTCTGCGATGGTAGGTCGTAAATCGCTCCACTAACATAGCTGCAAAATCATATTCGCCGTCCATGAAAACATATTTATTTGGAATGAATACATTTTCAAAGATCACCATTGCTTCCTGTCCACCATATTTTGAATTGCCCACATCAATCGTTCCGCCTTCCATACTTCTGGTATCACAAGATTGTCGCCCATAGATATAGGTAATCCCTTCCGAATCAACAGGCAAAGCACCGATTATGGCAAAGGCTTTATCGTTTTCGCCCAGACGCATCGTCGGCATAACCACCATCCAATGCGAATTTATACAGCCTGTTTGATGTGCTTTTGCGCCACTTATATAAATCCCTTCACTCGTTCTTTTTACAACATGGACAAACATGTCTTGATCGGCTTGTTGATGAGGTGCTAGGTTTCTATCTCCTTTCACATCCGTCATTGCTCCGCCTACTACAAAGTTATACTGATGCATTTCTGTTAGAAAGGCGATTAACTTTTCATGATAATTGGTTTTGTATTTTTCATCCATTTCAAAAGTCACCGAATACAAAGCATTAAAAGCATCCATTCCAACACAGCGTTGAAAACAAGTTCCAGTTAGTTGTCCAAGTTTGCGTTGCATTTTGTTTTGCAAAACCAAATCCTTTACGTCTGTACAAACATGTAAAAAGCGACTTATTCGCTCTCCGGTAAAAGGAGAAATCACGGAAGCTAATTCAGGTGCAGCAATCGCTAAATCATAAGTCTTCGCCAAAGCATTTATCGAAGGTCGGATCATTGGATGGTCTACAGGTTCTTCTACTAATTCACCAAATAGATACACCTTTAATCCGCGGTTTCTAAGAGAGGAAATATAATCTTCGCCAGTATGGATTTTTTTCATTGTAAATGTTTTTTAAAAACATTAGCCAGTATAAGTCATTGCAATAATCGACAACACAACATTAAGAGCTTGTTTAAACTTAATATGATTTATCCATCAGCTTTATGTTCTTCTTTAAATTTTTCCACCATTTTTTGGATTGATTTTCTAATTCCCGCAGATAGCGGCTCAATATAGTCATCGTCACAGAGTAAAATTATTTCATCATATAATTCTACATGCTTTTTGGCTACGTTTAATATAAGCTTAAATGCGGTATATCTTACGGATGGAATCTTATTTAATTTACACCAAATCTTAACACAAATATCAAACAGAAGCCCTTCTTGTTCTTCGTTGACCTCCATTTTATAAAGCACATTAATTAAATCGCGCTGCTGTCCATCTTTTATTTTTAATAAAAGGTCTAAAATTTCGGGGATATAATTTTTGACACGGACATCATTTTTGATAACCGTTTTTGACAACAAGTAAGCAGCCCTTGATGAATGTGGTTGCTTATCTAGAAGTGCTAATTTTATTAAAGGATCATATTGATTTGGATGAGACTTGATATATTCGATCAATTCATCTTTTAAAGAATTCCCTAAGATATATTCTAATGATTCTTCCAATCCTCAATGGTTTACTATACGCTCATTTTCCTAATAGACTGCAACTATCCGGTATAAGCCATGGCGATAAATTCGGCAACACAAGATGGTTTTTCCTGTCCTTTTTGTTCAAAAACAATTTTCAATTTGTATTGTGCTCCTCCGGGCCGTTCTTCATAATCTATCAAAGATACGCGACCTCTTATCGAAGCACCAACTGGAGTAGCATTTGGAAATCGCACTTTATTCATTCCGTAATTGACGCCCATTACTACATCTTCAATAGCACAGGTTTCATAACAAAACTTGGATGCATAGGATAGAATCATAAAGCCGTGAGCAACAGTCGTTTTATAGGGAGAAAATTGTTTGGATTTTTCAACATCCGTATGAATCCACTGTTCATCCTCTGTTAATTTGGCAAAAGTATTGATGTCCTCCTGCTCGATTATTTTCCAATCTGTCAAGCCTAACTCATTACCGATTGCTTCTTTTAAATCTTTCAACTGTTTAAATGTCGTGGAAAAGGGTTCTTGATTCATGTGAGTTATGTGGTTATGTGGTTATGTGGTTATGTGGTTATGTGGTTATGTGGTTATGTGGGTAGTTAAAGATATTACTAAACGGGGTAAGCGCCGCCATTGGCGTGTAGGGTTATTCCGCTGACAAAGCCTGCTTCTTTTGAGGCTAAGAACAAATAGGTGTAGCCCATATCTTCAGGTGTTCCAATTCTTCCGACAGGGATCATTTTGACACCTGCTGCAATTACTTCTTCCGGCATACTATCAGACATCAGTGATTTAACAAAACCGGGTGCAACGCAATTCACGGTGATATTATATTTCCCTACCTCTTTACAAAGTGATCTGGTAAATCCTTGAATAGCAGCTTTTGATGCAGCATAATTTGTTTGCCCAAAAGCTCCAGCCATTGCATTTACGGAGGAGGCAGAAATAATCCGTCCATATCCGGCTGCTTTCATATGAGGCAGAACAGCTTTAGTCGTCACGAATAGACTATTAATATTTACATTTACGACGGTATTCCATTCCTCCTCGTTCATTTTCATAAAAGAACGATCCCTGATCACTCCAGCATTGTTAACCAAGATATCAATCCTACCATGCTGGGTCATAATTTCATCAACCGCTTTTTGTACTTCGGCTCTATTCGTAACATCTACTTTTTGGAAAAATATTTTCCCGCCTGCTGATGCGATTTCTTCAGCTGCTTCTTGTCCTGTGTCCAAGACATCCCACATCGCCACCGTGCAACCAGCTTCACAAAACACTTTACAAACCCCCGCTCCTATGCCACGAGCGCCTCCCGTAATTATTGCTACTTGTCCTTCTAATTTAAACATGCTTGATTTCGTTTTTATATTTTTTAAATTAATAATTTCCTACAAGATACGAGGTGTAATTGTAAGCACCATAACATTATGGAAAAGATCGAAAATTATTAGACTTTATTTTATAAATAAAAGATTACATTTAGGTCTGCAAAATAATTTTAGCTTTTTTCAAAAATCTCCATATGAATTTAAACAGAAGTATTGGTATCCTGACCATCCGACTACTCTTGGGTTTTCTTTTTTTCTTTCAAGGCTATGGAAAAGTATTTAAGTTTGGCGTGGAGAATGTCTACAATAATTTTTTCAAGGAAACATATACGTCTTTACTACCTGATTTTTTAGTGTATGGTACAGCCTACTATACTTCTTATATTGAGTTATTGGGTGGATTTTTATTGATTCTAGGATTGAAAAGAGATTATGCGCTTTATGCTTTAGCTTCTGTTTTAGTGATCGTCACCTTTGGGCATGGTCTGGCTGAGCCTATTTGGGATGCTTCGCATGTTTTGGTACGTAGTGTATTTTTGATTCCGCTATTATTACTGCCAAAAGAATGGGATCGCTTTTCGATAGACGGGCTTTTGACTAAGAAAAAACATTGATTTCTTAATTTAAATAAGTTCTCAATCGCTCCATAGTTTGTCGCTCCTGTTCAGAAAGTGTGATCAAAACATCCGAAGCCTGGTTTATATATTTAACATTGTTTGTTGCTCCAGCCTGATTAAAAAGATCCGCTACTTTTTTCCAGTCTTTTGCAATTTGTTTGAAATCCAGATAAGCCGAATTTATTTCTTCTGATTTTAAAATCGAATTACTTTCTTTTAAAAAATCACGATATAAGTTTCTAAAAAGAGAACCTCCTGTTCCTGCACGTTCCATCAACATCGCTGTCATCTGGAAATCACGTTTTACATCTTTACTATTTTTAAACCACTTTTTAATTTCTACACTTGTTTTCAAAATTCCTTTATAGGTCAAGTTTTTTATTGGAGGGTTTAAGTAGGTTATGGCATTATTCAAAATCGCTTGCTTGATCGTCTTTTTTAAATCTATAGTTCCTCCATTCTTAGCAATAACATAGGTTCTATTTCTCGAAGACATAGGTCCTTTTTCATTTCTAGCCAATTCCAGACTTTTTAAAGATGTTTTTACTTTTCCACCTTGCTGATCCGTATCGACGAGGTAGGCATATGAATCATCAAAACCATACATAGCAGCGTAATGTCCAGCGAAATGAAATTTACTGGAAAAATATTCCAAATGATAGCAATCTAGTTTCAATCCCACGGATCTTCCTTCTTCAATAAATTCCTTTGCAGTCTTCCAAGCTTTTTTTGTAGAACTCGTTTCAAAAACGTCCAGCTTTAAATTCAAGTTTCTACAAATATTTTCGGTCAATAAATCGGTTTTCACCCTTCCGCCAATGAATGGAAAATCCATCGTTTTCATTTTCCAAAAAATAAAACCCAGCCCCTCTCCTAACCCGAAAAGCATCGGCTCCGAATAGTTTAAGCCAATCTGCTTGAGCAAAGTTCCGGTTGCTGTTGTTTCACAATGTTGCCCTTCAAAAGCCTGGAAATTTTCTAATACCATATTATTTTCTTTTGGAACGCATGGCTTTTACTTTTGCAATCGACTTATCTTTTAGCAATTTTTGATAGTCTTTTGATTCGACCGGATAGATCGCGACTTTTCCATCCTCATTGCTATGCACGCCCCAACCGTATCGTTTAGGTAATGGCGAAGCTCGAAAACAAGGCTGACCTTTGGAAAAGAAATGTTCACGTTCTCCTTCCAGATCACCTTCGAGTAATTCTTTCCGAATTGCAAATACTTTAAAAAACAAATCATCGGAAGAATACTTATAGGGATTCTCCATGATTAATTCAAACTGAAGATTGGCGATGGATTTCTTTTCTCCTCGTTGTGGTGGAATTTCTGCAGCAGAAATTGGACAGTCCTCTGCGATTTCGATTAGCGTATTAAAATAATTGGTGGTATGCATTTAACTTATGTGGTTATGTGGTTATGTGGTTATGTGGTTATGTGGTTATGTGGTTATGT
>CAYXQH010000222.1:0-8728 GCA_964467425.1 uncultured Saprospiraceae bacterium | reverse complement strand
TTCAATTGGCATTTGAAGCACTTTATAAAATAGATGGCTCTACCTCAGCGTATAATATCTACCTTATAAATGATACGCAGTATGATGCTTTGTATACCTTTTCCTTGTATCTGGGTGATGTCTTAAAAATGAAATCGAATGAGAAAATACCATCGGTTTCTTCTGTCGAATTAGGTCAAATGCCTTTTGATTATTTAAACGAACATTTGATTATTGAAATGGAATGCTGGCAGGTAACTACCCAAGGCACTGGTAAAAAATTGGAAAAGAGTTTAAAGATAAAAGCTCAGCAGTTTTTTAAAAAAGTCCGCACGGCTCCCCTACTTAATATTCCTGTTCACCATTATATTCTTTTCGATTCTTTTGAGCAAAAAGAAAATACAGAAGATGATTTAAAGACCTATACTAAAAAGAATAATCGCCCGGCATCTTTTCATAATAATAATCTGCGGAATGTAGATTTTAACAGTGTTAATGCGCTTGCTAATTTCAATCCTGAACTCGATCTACATGTTGAAAACCTGAGTGCTCGTTGGCAAAAAATGAATAATGCAGAAATCCTTCGATTACAATTAAGTACTTTTGATTCTTATCTAAGAGATGCCATCAAAGTTGGTGTCCCACGTGTTTTTATTATTCATGGCCTAGGAAAAGGTCGCCTTCGAAATGAGATTGCCAGTCGCTTGATTATTCACCCGGATGTGGAGACTTTTAAAAATGAGTATCATCCTAGTTATGGTTATGGGGCGACGGAGGTGATTTTTAGATAAAAATTCTTTTTAGAAATTCACTCTTTAATTAATTTTATAATTAACACCTATTTTTTCTTTGTCCTTTTTCCATTGCTGAAAAAGGACCAAAAAAGCTAGACAAAAAAAAGGCTTTACACGCAGGCAGGCTCCCACTCCCACCTTTTTTGTCATTCCTAACCCGCTGATTTTACTTATATTTTGGATTCTGAATCGTGTCAATCCATCATTCTTTATTTAGTCAATATCAACAAGTCCTACTATACAAAATTCATTTCATCAAAAAAACAGATTAAAACCTGTTTTACGGTTGGTCGAAGGTTTTCGAAAAGTCTGCTAGTGAAGAATAGCTTTGGTCAACAAGTAGCAGGGTTTTCTTTTTGACTTCATCTGGATTTGATTCGATCATGATTGTTTTCATACCTAACCTTTTCCCAAAAGCCATATCACTTATTGAATCTCCAACCATAATTGATTTGCTAAAATCTATTTCTGGAAAATCTTTTTTTGCTTGAAAGGCCATCCCCGGATTAGGTTTTCGACAATAGGGATTTTCTGCGGAAAGTTCAGGACAGAAATAAACACCGTCCACTTCAGTTTCATTATTACGGAAAGCTTCCAGCATGTAATCATGTACTTTTTTCAAATCCGTTTCTGTCATGATTCCTTTGCCAATTCCTTGTTGGTTTGTTACGACTACAATCCGATCGAAATGCTTTCGTAAAATTGAAATGGCTTCCAGACATCCGTCCGTAAATTGGAATTCATTTACCTCCTGAACATAGCGTCCTGGTAATCGGGTATTGATCACACCATCTCGGTCGAGGAAGAGGAAATTCATATGCGGTTTACGGTTTACGGTTTACGGTTTACGGTTTACGGTTTACGGTTTACGGTTTACGGTTTACGGAATTTAAGATCTTGCTTTTTTGCTATGCGGTATACCGTTATACCGTGTACTCTGAATCGATATATCGTCTTTTTATTTAAAGATATTTTTTTCTACTAGTTCGCAGATGAGGTGACCGATCATCATGTGGCATTCCTGGATTCTTGGAGTATCAGTACTTGGAATGTTTAATAGATAATCACAGTGTTGCTGCATTTTACCTCCGGTAGCGCCCGTCATTCCGACAACAACCATTAATTGTTTTTTGGCTGCTTCAATAGCATTAATAATATTGGGAGAGTTTCCAGAAGTGGACATTGCAAATAAAACATCGCCTTGTCGTCCTTTCGCGCGAACCATTCTCGCATAGATTTCTTCAAATCCATAGTCGTTCGAGATAGAGGTTAGTGCTGAAGAATTTACATGCAAAGCTTCTGCAAATAAAGGCTCCCGATCCAGATAAAATCGTCCGGATAATTCAGCAGCGATATGTTGCGCATCCGCGGCGCTTCCGCCGTTTCCACAAAAAAGTACTTTCTTATCGGCTTTTAAAGCAATCGTCGTAACATCAACTACTCGCTCAATTCGATCAAGTAAATGAAAATCCTGCAAAATGCTTTGTTTGACAAGGATACTTTCGGAAATGAGTTCTTTTATTCGTGGATTCATTTAAAAGTGGTAATTATTAGCCTACTAACGAAAATAAAACAAGCGTAGGTATCACAATAATAAGAAATAAGAAATATTTTTTTCGTAAAAAAAATTGAATAGCGAGACTAAAACAACAACCTGCTAAAAGTGCAAGAGGAATAATTACTTGTAAACTATAGGATAAGCCTTCAAATAAACCCAGCCTCTCATATTGATTGAAGGTAATCAAAGCAATAGTAGCCGCAAGAATTAAAGCAAAAAATACAATAAACCCAGAAATGATCATCAGTTTCAATTTACTGGTGTCGGTATTCTTTACCATAGAATGGAAGATAAACAAACCAATAAAAGCGCTCACGATTATACCATATTCTTTATCGCTAATTCGAATCATGTTTCCACCAATAAAACTAGAGATGTAAAAGGTCTGGCCGAGAAGATAGAACAGGAACGTAAAAGGAACAACTAAGCCGATCGTAATAACAAAAGGTAAGGTAAATGAAATTTCCCCTGGAGTATGCTCTTCATCAGGGGCATCCAAGATTCTTGGATCATCCATCCGTCTCTCCTATTTCTTTTTCAATTAAATAGATATTTCGGTGTGGAGCATTTCGAGAGACGAGTTCGGCGAGGAAGCCGGAAAGGAAAAGCATCGTTCCAATAATCATAGTCGTCAGGGCAATAAAGAAAAACGGATTATCAGTTACGAGTACTGTACTCATCTCATTACTTAATCTATATAATTTATTGATACCGATGTAGGCTGCAGAAAGAAATCCAATGACAAACATTACTATTCCAATCGATCCAAAAAAGTGCATAGGCCGTTTTCCAAATCGACCAACAAAGGTAATCGATAACAAATCTAAAGGTCCACGAATAAATCGTTTAATACCTCCAAATTTTGTAACCCCAAATTTTCGGGCTTGATGCTGAACTACTTTTTCACCAACTTTTGTAAAGCCAGAATATTTAGCAATTACCGGAATGTAGCGATGCATTTCACCATAGACCTCAATAGATTTGACTACTTCATTTTTGTAGGCTTTCAAACCGCAATTCATATCATGCAATTTGATTCCTGACATTAATCGAGTTACTCCATTGTATAATTTAGTCGGGATCGTTTTTGAAAGCGGATCATGGCGTTTCTTTTTCCACCCTGAAACAATATCATAACCATCTTCCGTAATCATCCGATAAAGTTCAGGAATTTCATCCGGGCTATCCTGTAGATCTGCATCCATTGTGATGACTACATCTCCTTTCACTGCTTGAAAAGCGGTATGGAGGGCCGCAGCTTTTCCATAGTTTTTTCGAAATTTAATACCTCGCAAATTTGGATTTTTTTGAGCCAATGCTTCGATTACCTTCCACGACGTATCGGTACTTCCATCATCCACCATCAAAATTTCATAGCTAAAATTATTAGCGTCCATAACCCGAACAATCCAAGCTTCCAATTCTGGAAGTGACTCATCCTCATTCAATAAGGGTATGGTGATCGATATTTGCATGTTAAAATTTCTATTTTTCTTGAAATCTAGAAGTATTCGGTTTTAAAAATTCTCGCAAAGACCAGCTCAGACGAGTCTGATACTGTCAGAGTCATCAGACCCGAATGCCATCAGGCGAGCGGGAAAGGAGAATACGCGGAGATACCA
The DNA here is from genome assembly GCA_964467425.1 of uncultured Saprospiraceae bacterium. GTDB lineage: Bacteria > Bacteroidota > Bacteroidia > Chitinophagales > Saprospiraceae > JAHDHW01. Next base: position 4,775 of record CAYXQH010000222.1, on the reverse strand, counting down.
AACCTTTGACCTCAACGAAATTCACCGGACAATGGTTTTCTTAAACGTTAGTGCTGCAAACAAAGCTATAAAAAAGCCGCCTATTACACTTTTCGCCATATAATAAAGGATATCATTCAGCCTTAACTTGAAGTCCGCACCAAAAGATGCCTCTACATTCCCCCATTGATCTTCTGGCATCATACTTTTATAAAAGTCTATACCCTGTTGTTTAAAAATTGTTACCAATTCAGGATCCGTTTTAACTAAAACATAAAAAAACACCCAATAAATCAAATTGGAAATCACCACGACGATAAAGCCCGTTTTTAATGCTTCCTTAAATTCAATAGTCCCGCCGTTTGATTGGCGATGCAGATATACCGCAAAAAAAGCCGCCGCCAGGATGATCAGAATAGAGCTATAATTAACGCTCATTCCCATCATCACATTTTTATCTATATAGTAAAAAAGCAGAAAGTAGAGCACCAGCCCTACTCCTGCAAAAATTCCGTATTTTATTCCAATATTATTTTCAGACATAGAATTAGGTCACTATTAAACCAGTCTAGGTGGATTTTTTTTCATAATAGCTGCAGTAATTATCGCTATAACTCCACCCACAAATGCTCCGAATAGATATCCAGACAATTGATTTACTAAAGCACTACCAAATGTTTGAGCTTCCAATGCACCTGCGTTTTCCAGAGATTGTTCAATCATATTTTCATCCATTCCAAAGCTTTCATACATCGCTCTAAGATCATCTCCTATTTTCACCATATATTCAGGATCTATAATCCCCATATAAACGGAATTAAACAACGCCATAATCAATCCTGCAATACAAGTAGAAATAAAGGCTACTAAAAAGGCTCTTCCTAAAGTTATATAGCCTCCTAAGCTATTTCGATCACTTTTGATAGCATAAACCATTATTAAGTTATAAATAACGATCATCAAAAAAGTAAATACTAAAGCCATCAACCAGTTTGCTGGGCTTGACCATCCTGTAACAATACCGACTAATGCAAAAACAACTAATATTAAACCTCCAATAAGACCAAATCTCATTATGCCTGGCCAGGGAGAAACGGTAGAAGGATCTACATAATTCGTATTTTCATCTGTTGAATTCATAATTGTATTTTGTTTGATTAATTAGATTTTATTTTCAATAATTACTGCATTGGCGTTGGGGGCGATGGAGGAGTTGGGGGTGTTTGCGATGTTTGTGGTCTTGGAGGTGCTTGTGCTACTGGCGGATTGTATGGGCGTTCCTTTTTCATAACAGCACTAACAATTAATGCAGCAATAGCCCCTGTAAAACAACCTACGAAAAACGAGACGATTAAAGTACCTGCCATGATCAAGTTCATAGCACTTGAATCACCCGAATCGGGAAGCGACAATCCTTGGTCAGCTGCTATATCCGCATAGAAATCCGGGTTAATAACAAAGAAGTATAGCAATGTTGCAATCATGCCAATGATGGCAATTATTAAACCTGTTAGGTAAGACACTCCCATTGCTTTTCCTAATGAAATAAAGCCTTGCTGTTTTTTGTCTCGATGTTCTTTGACTGCAAGAACCATTGCTAGTATATATATTACGTAGGAAAATAAACCAAGCAGCATGTTCAAACCTAAATTGCCACCACTAAGATCACCACTCATTCCCATAGACATGGTGATATAGGTCCAAACAACCATGATGACACTTCCAATTAATCCGTATTTCATAACGGTCGACCAAGGTGATACAGATGTGTTTTCTATTAGAGGCTCGTTTAAAGAGTTCATAAAGTAAAGATTTGGTTATTGTTTCGTTTTAACGAATATGCGATATTTTGTTCAAAATATAAAATAATAAAAGCTCTAGGCGCTTTTAATTTCGACGAAAAGCACCATTATTCACGACTCCCAATACTTTTCCTTTGAATTGAGTACCAAGAAATGGGGTGTTTTTAGATTTCGATTTTATATCTTCTTTCTCGAAGGTCCACTCTTTTTCTGGATCAAAAATAGTAAGGTTGGCAGGTGCTCCTGCTTCTATTTGAGGAATTTCTTTCCCTAGAACCATTCGGGTATTATGGGCAAGAACTTTTACTAGATCATCCAATTGAAGCGTAGAATCAACTAAGTGGGTATTTAATAAAGCAAAAGTTGTTTCTAAACCAATCACCCCAAAATCAGCATAAGGAAATTCTAATTCCTTGCTTTCTTTATCCAGTGGAACATGGTTGGAGGTAATAATAGAAACAGTACCATTTTTCACGGCTCTTCGAAGTGCACGAATATCATTTTTACTTCTTAATGGTGGAAGTACTTTATAATTTACATCGAAACCGATTAATGCTTCATCGTCAAAAATCAGATTAAGTGCCGGAACCGAGGCTGTCACTTTTTGCCCTTTTGTTAGAGCTTCTTTTATGAGGTCGACTGAACGTCCGGAAGAAATATTGTGAAGGTGGAGTCTGGATTTTGTATATTCTGCAAGGTACAAATCCCGTTGAACCATCAACTCCTCAGAAATTGCTGCGATGCCTTTCATTCCAAGAGAAGTACTCACCATGCCTTCATGCAATTGACCTACTCCGGCAATAGTGGCATCACTAGGGTGATTCATCACCAAACCATCAAATGCTTTGACATACTGTAATGCGCGCATCATCAATCCGCTATCTTGAATGGTGTGTTGGCCATCAGAAAAAGCGATGGCACCTGCATGATGCATATCATAAATTTCGGTCAAATCTTTTCCTTCGCAATTATGAGAAACTGCTCCGATAGGAAAAAAATCAACAATGCCCGAAATCGTATTTTTTAAAATGTAATTAACTTCTGATTTGGAATGGACAGTTGGAGTTGTGTTAGGTAAACAAGCCACCCCCGTATAGCCACCTTTCGCGGCCGCCTGGGTAGCACTTTCTAAATCTTCCCGATGCTCAAAACCAGGATCACCAACTTGTGTCCCTATATCAATCCAGCCAATAGAAATACAAGCCCCGCCAAGGTCCCAAACTTCAGCCTTAGATCGTTCTATTTTTGTACGAATGGATTGGATGCTTCCCGCTTTGATTAAAATATCTCTTTTTTTGCCGTTAAGCTTTGACCCAGGGTCAACTATGATCGCGTTTTTAATTAGCAGCATTCCTATTGTTTAACATTGGAAATCTCTTAAAACTGTAGTGCAAAATAAATAATTTTTATTGGAAAAGAAGGTATCTATCTCTGGTTTTTTATCGGTTTATCGGTTTATCGGTTTATCGGTTTATCGGTTTATCGGTTTATCGGTTTATAAAGAACTTCATATCTAAATACAATGTTACACCGTTTACCGTAAGCCACTATACCCTGTACCGTTGTACCGTTACCATCAATCAAACCATCGATTATTAAACATCAATTCATTATCCGTACGAATGAAGATATTGGTATTCTCTTTTCGAATTTGGAGCTCATCCATAAAGAGGGGGCTATTTCCCAGACTCGTATTCCACACCTTTATCCGAACTCTCGTATCTGGTCGACCTAATCTAAATGGAAATTCACAAAGAATCCAACCATTTTCAAAACTTCGAAAATATTTATTCAACTCATATTCCTGGCGATACATCGAATAATTCGTTCCTGCCTGATACTCCTCGATAGAAATTCTTACTCTTGGATTTAAATCTCCTTCCATAAAGGACCAAACAGAAAAAACATAGGGCTCTCCTTTTTCTTGAAAAGGCAAATGATCATCAAATAAAATATGTTCTGGAAGTCCGGGACGTTTAAATGCACCAGCACCTTTGTATTTTTTTTCTGATTGTTGATCATCAAAACTTATATAAATTGACCGATTTAAACTATCGGTGCTTTGCCAATTTTCCTGATTAAACAAGACTGCGTTTTTATAAATAGCCTCTGTCTTTTTAGCTTTTTCAGCAAGACGTCTCTGGAATATATTATAAGGTAGGCGCAAAACTTTTATCGTTTCATCCTCATGTATTTTTTCCAGCCCTTCTAAAAAATGAGCGTATTGGCTACGTACTTCCTGATGTCCTTTTTTATAAATGAAAACTAAAAAGTCTTTTTGATTTGGAAGGTCTTTAAAAATCTGTGGTGTCCGATAGGGTTCAGCAATCAACTCTAACTGATTGGCAATTTGTCCAACGGATGTTCGTCCCATAAAACTGGCATTTATTGGCAGACCTGTTTGAACAGACAACCAAAGTGGGCGATGTACGCTTTTATGGATAGGACTTACCCAAAAATTTTCTGATCCAATATGAAAAAATGGAACGGCTAAAATTGCTTGAAACTCTTCGGTGTTTAATTGCTCTATCCAGGTATTATCGCTTAGTTGATAATCCGTTCTTTGATCTGGTGTCTTCCAAAGCACGAGGTCTACTTTATCAAAAACAAACACCATACTTTCAAATAATAAAACGCCAATCAATAAAACATAAATGATCGTTTGCCAGCCTTGTTTTTTAATTTTTCTAATTTGAAAATATAAAGCATAAAACGCGATAATATTTATCCCATAAAAAAAGACCCAGGCGAATCGACCAATACTTCGAAATTGAGAAAGGACACCTAGCTTTGCAGGAATCTCTTTAAAAGGTTCAAATATAAATGGAATTCCTAATGAAAAAAGTAAAACCAGAACACTTGCCCAAAAAGCTGATTTCAAAAAAAAGCGATGCTCCGCTGGGAGTAAAGTATGATAGTCTCTTTTTAAAATTCGATTTTTGATCTTTTGGAAAACTTCTTTTAGTAAAAATAATAAAGGAAGAATCCCTATGT
>CAYXQH010000221.1:0-8736 GCA_964467425.1 uncultured Saprospiraceae bacterium | reverse complement strand
TAAAAACCAATTCCTTAATACCTCTTTATAAAATTCTCGAGTCTTTAAGATTAGTTCCTTTAATGAAACCTCATCAGATTCGATTTGATTATTATTATCTGATTCGTCACTCATGTCTATTTATTTACTTGTTGAACTAATAGAATAAGTGATAGTACAGCGGTTGCTTGAGCTAAGCCATCAGCAAGAGTTCGAGCCCAGTCGACCTTTTCTTTGGGTTGCCCGTCGCGATCTTCCCTTTTCTTTTTAGGAGGTTTTACTCCTACGGTAACTATGGAACCTTCCCTCACAGAAGGATAATCTTTAAAGAAAAGGAAGTTTTTGGTTCGTTCTGTCTCTCCATTTGGGTGCTCAACAGTAATAAGTTTTCTTTGACCATTGCTCCCGACTCCAGCAGCATAACGATCAACGTACCATTTCGCATTTTTACCTTTATAGTAAGCAACGTTTAGTTTTCCACCATCTATTATCCTGTCAGGATAGATCTCATTTGCTTTTGTAGCTCCTTTAATGGTGACTAAATCTTTTCGTTTTGGTATATTAATAACATCCCCCTTTTTTAGGATGAAATTACTTCTTGCACTTTTACTTTTTAAGATCTGATCCATCTCTACAACAATATAACCGGTATTTCCTTCTATTCTATAAAGCGTAACACCTCCTGTAAATGCTTCATTTGTCATTCCACCTGCCCTTTCGATTATATTAAATAATCGTTCATTATCATCCATCAATGGATAAGGCCCAGGATATTTTACTTCACCATTTATGGTGATTACATTTTGAAGTTCAAATTCTGGAACTTTACGAACTACGATGAGGTCGAAGGGTTCAAGGTCAAAGTCTCCTCCATTGGAAATGACATTTAGATCATCATCAACTTCTAAAGTAGCAACAATTGTTTCGGTTGGCTGATCGCCATTAAAAACTACTCTGAAAACTTCTATTCTGCTTTGGGAAGCTTCCAGTTTTAAGCCACCAGCCATTGTTAAAATATCTTTTAAAGAGAAATTATTTGCGAACTGGAACTCTCTTGGATATCGAACAGCACCTGCAACATTGATGGTAGCCTTATCTGTAAACGTTTCTGTAGAGTATACTATTAACTCGTCGGATGGTTCAAGAATAACGTTTTCTATCGTAGATGGATCTGATATGGCTTTTTGAAGATCGACTCTGATGAATTGTATTTTTTTGCTATTGTTTAGGTCCGTACGTTTAATATATGCAAAGGGCGTTGCATCTGATCGAAGACCACCCGCAAGAAGGACAGCATCTTCAACTTTTACTTCTTTTCCTACGCTAAAGGGGATTTTAATTGGATTACGCACAGCCCCTACAACACTAAATAATGCTTTATCTACAAACCGTTCTTTCGTATAAATGATCAATTTATCTTTTGGATTTAATACTAAATTACTTGCGGTATTTGGGCTTCCTAGAACTGCAGTTAAATCAATTCGTTCATAACGAACGGTTCCATCAAGGTTTGAGCGTTGTATAAAAGCTACATCATTTCTGGCTTCTTCATTTAAAGTAGCTTTTTGGATAAGGTCGCTGACCTTCATACCGTTTGTCAATTCAAATCTTCCGGGGTATTCAACAGCACCGTCGATATCTACGAAATTTTTGTACGGTTTCGCAATTGGAATAACCTTGACAATATCACCACTTAATAATTGAAAATCTCTAGAACCCTGGAGTGTTCGAAAATCTACATCAATAATTTCTTCTTTATCATTGATATATCTTTTTATCTGGATTTTTCCTTGGTAAGCATTGTCCGTAAAACCTCCAGCAAATTCAAGTAGCTTTTTCAATTCTTCCCCTCTGATAAGCTCGTAGGTATAGGTTTTTTTAACCGAGCCTGTGATTGTAACCAAACGTTCCGCAATTGGAATGTTGATATAATCATTCTCTTGTAAATAGTATTCGTTTTGTATACTTGGATTTAAGAGGTATTCATAAATATCAATCCTCCTGGGTTGTTCACCAGCTCGGATGAGTTGGATATTTCGAACAGAACCGATATTACTTGGACCACCTGCTGCCACTAAAGCATTAAAGGCTGTATTGATAGCCGGTAAGGTAAAGCTTCCAAAATTGATAGCTTCTCCAACAATATTAATAGTGATGGTTCTGGAATAATTAATACTTACTTCAAACTCTTCTGCTCGAAATCTAAAATAATTTGAAAAGCGTTTGCGAAGTAATTCTTTCGCTTTACCATAAGAGATTCCTTTTAAATAAATCCGAGGCATTTGGGTTGGAGTAATATACCCGGATTTATTAATTTCATATACGGCGCCTTCTTGTGAAATTCCCCAAATGGAAATGGCAACAATATCTCCTACACCTAATATATAGGAATCCGGAGGTTTAATATCTTCCGATTGGCGATATAGTTTTAAACTCTTATCCCTAAAGACTTGTTGACCATAAATAGTGGATGGAGGGAGACTATCTCTGAATTCTTCGATTAGATTTTCAGAAAGGATTACTTCCTGATCATCTGTTTTTATATCGTCTATTGCTGCTTTAGTAGAATCTTCAATGACTTGATCTGCAACTGGTTGAGGATTAGAATTTACTGGAGCAGGAGCTGTTTCGCCGGCTCTATCGGCTTCTATTTCAGCCATGACCTCCTCTAAAGCTTTTTCTGCTGCTAGTAATTGTCTCGGGTTATTCGAATCGATATTATCTATGTCAATACCTCTTTCGAGCATTTTTTTACGCACCAAATCTTGATCCACACCAAGCCTTTCTAATTCAGCTTTCGCCTGTTGCTCTGTAATCGGAGGTTGTGCGAAAAGTATATTAACAAAGAGTAATAGGGTGATGACTCCAAGTAGTCTTTTCATATTTTTAATAATATAGTCTTTTGCGGCCGTTATGGATACCTGTAAGGAGAAACCGAGGACGATCGATTTTTCTAAATCAGGGACAAAAGTAAGTAGTTTCTCGTAATTCCGAAGGATATATTGTATTAATTTGTTCCTAACTTATGACTTTGTTTTTTTTGAAAAGTATCTAAAAAGAGTGTTAAAACCTTCATCTCTTCTTGATTTAAGCTAGAAAAAGGATTTAAAATGTAAAATCATTCAGTTTTTAAACATCATAATTCAGAACAGGGGCTAACCACTGCTCTACTTCTTCTTTACCCATGTTTTTGCGGGTAGCATATTCTTCTACTTGATCTTTTGAGATTTCACCTAGGCCGAAATATTTAGATTCCGGATGTGAAAAATACCAGCCACTAACTGCTGCTGCTGGATACATTGCAAAACTATCTGTCAATTTTATACCCGTATTTTTTTCTACATCTAGTAGTTCAAAAAGCTTTGCTTTCTCCGTATGTTCTGGACAGGCTGGGTAACCTGGAGCTGGTCGTATACCTTTGTATTTTTCTGAAATCAAAGATTCATTATCCAGCGATTCATCGTTGGCATATCCCCAAAAATCTTTACGTACTTGTTCATGCATACATTCGGCGAAAGCTTCGGCAAGTCGGTCAGCTAATGCCTTGAGCAGGATGGAATTATAATCATCATGGTTTTCCTCGTATTCTTTTACTCTGGTTTCTATACCTACACCCGTAGTTACAGCAAAAGCACCGATATAATCCTCCAATCCACTTTCTTTAGGAGCAATAAAATCAGTTAAACAATTATTAGCCTGACCCGGAGCTTTTTGTCGTTGTTGACGAAGATTGTTTAGTACAACCTGTACATTTGCTCGACCATCGTCAGCATAAATTTCAATGTCATCATCATTAACACTATTTGCCGGGAATAAACCAATCACAGCATTTGCGGTTAACCAATTCTCATCTATGATTTGACGAAGCATGCTTCTCGCATCGTTATACAATTTTTTACACTCCTCTCCTACTATCTCATCTTCGAGGATTGCGGGAAACTTTCCTCTCAATTGCCAGGTTGCAAAAAAAGGTGTCCAGTCAATATATTTAGCGATTTTTTCTAAGCTATACTTTTCAAAAACTTTTACTCCAGTTAGTTTTGGTTTTGGTGGAGTATAGTCTGACCAATCTAATTGAATTTTATTTTCTCTTGCTTTTTTAAGTGTAATATATTTTTTATTCGATTTTCGATTACCTCGAAGTTTACGGACACGCTCATACTCTTTTTTAGTATCAAGAATAAAGTTATTTCTAATTTCATCATTTTCGCTAATCAGTGAACTAGCGACAGATACAGAACGTGAAGCATCCAATACATGAACAATAGGCCCATTGTATTGAGGCTCTATTTTTACTGCAGTATGTGTTTTAGAAGTAGTTGCACCGCCAATCATCAAGGGGATTTTAAATCCTTGGCGTTCCATTTCTTTTGCAACGTGAACCATTTCATCTAAAGAAGGTGTGATCAAACCACTTAGACCAATGATGTCCACTTTTTCAGCGATGGCCTTTTTTAAAATCTGATTTGCTGGGACCATAACCCCCATGTCAACAATATCATAATTGTTGCAACCTAGAACAACTCCCACTATGTTTTTCCCAATATCATGTACATCGCCTTTTACGGTGGCCATCAAAATTTTACCTTTGGCTTTGATCTCTGCTCCTCCTGCACGTTTTTCTTCTTCAATAAAAGGCGTCAGGTAAGCAACTGCCTTTTTCATTACTCTAGCACTTTTAACGACTTGCGGCAAGAACATTTTTCCAGAACCGAATAAATCACCAACGACATTCATTCCATCCATCAATGGTCCTTCTATTACTTCAATTGGAGCTGGAAGTTTTTGGCGAGCCTCCTCCGTATCTTCTTCTATAAATTCAGTAATACCTTTTACTAATGCATGAGATAAGCGTTTTTCGACAGATGTCTCTCTCCAGCTCATATCCTTTTCAATGACTCGACCGCCACCTTTTACTCTCGCTGCATAATCGGTTAATGCTTCAGTAGCATTTTCATTTCTATTAAAAAGAACATCCTCGACAAGCACTAATAATTCTTTAGGGATGTCCTCATAGATTTCAACCATTCCCGCATTTACAATCCCCATATCCATTCCTGCCTGTATAGCATGATACAAAAATGCAGAATGCATCGCTTCACGTACCGCATTATTCCCTCTAAAGGAAAAAGAAATATTACTAACACCGCCACTTACTTTGGCGCCTGGACACTCTTGTTTGATTTGTCGAGTCGCTTCGATAAAGTTGATAGCATATTCGTTATGTTCTTCAATCCCTGTTGCAACAGCAAAGATATTTGGATCGAAAATAATATCCTGTGGTTTAAAGCCTACTTGCTGGACCAATATATTATATGCTCTTTTGCAAATTTCAACTTTACGCTCAATAGTATCTGCTTGTCCTTCTTCGTCAAAAGCCATGACCACTGCAGCAGCACCATATCGTCTGACAATTTTCGCTTGTCGAATAAACTCCTCCTCCCCTTCTTTCATGGAAATGGAATTGACAATACATTTTCCCTGTACACATTTTAAACCTGCTTCTATTACATTGAACTTAGAAGAATCAATCATGATTGGTAGCTTGGCAATATCAGGTTCAGCCATGATTAGATTTAGAAAGGTTTTCATAGCTTCCTCTGAATCCAGCAAGCCTTCGTCCATATTGACGTCAATAATTTGAGCGCCACCATCCACCTGGTGTTGTGCAACGGAGATCGCTTCCTGATAGTCACCAGATTTTATGAGTCTTGCAAATTTTCTAGAACCGGTAACATTTGTTCGTTCTCCGATATTTACAAAATTAATAGAAGGCCTTAAGATGAGTGGTTCCAGCCCACTATATTCAGAAAGTTTTTCAACCTTAGGTATCTCTCTTGTAGAAACATCTTCGACAGCTTTTGCCATAGCTCGGATGTGATCTGGCGTTGTTCCACAACAACCGCCTATTATATTTACAAATCCACTAGACGCAAAATCTCGGATATACTTTTGCATTTCTTCCGCTTCCTGATCGTATTCTCCAAATTCATTTGGAAGACCAGCATTTGGATAAGCACTTACAAAACAGTCTGCAACTTTAGAAAGGTTTTGAACATAAGCTCGCATCTCCTGTGCTCCAAGCGCACAGTTCAAGCCGACGCTAAATAGGTTCATATGATTTATTGAAATCCAGAAAGCTTCTACGGTCTGGCCAGATAGTGTTCGACCACTGGCATCTGTAATGGTGCCTGAAACCATGATAGGAAGTTTTTTCCCTTTTTCCTCAAACAGTAAATCTATAGCATAAAGAGCTGCTTTACAATTTAAGGTGTCAAATATAGTTTCTACCAAAAATATATCAGCTCCCCCATCCATTAGACCTTTGGCTTGCTCGTGATATGCTTCTACTAATTCATCAAAGGTCACTGCTCGATAACCCGGATTATTTACATCTGGAGAAAGAGAAGCTGTTCGATTGGTTGGCCCAAGCGCTCCAGCAACAAACCTTGGTTTGTCTGGATTCATTTGGGTATATTCTTCGGCAGCTTTTCGTGCAATCTTTGCAGACTCGAAATTCATTTCATAAGCGAGGTCCTGCATATCATAATCTGCCTGAGCAATGGTGGTTGAACTAAAGGTGTTCGTTTCAATAATATCGGACCCAGCATCCAAATAGGCTTTATGAATAGCTTCAATAATCTGTGGCTGGGTAATAGAAAGTAAATCATTATTTCCCTGGACATCTTTATGGAAGTCTGCAAAACGATCACTTCGATAATCTTTTTCTTTTAGATTATATTGCTGTATCATCGTACCCATTGCACCATCGAGTACCAGGATTTTTTCTTTTGCTATTTGCTGTAGTGTCTTCATATTTATTTACAGATGCAGATTTTATTTTTTAGAATGCAAATTTAAGCTATAGAATAGCAAAATGGTATCAAAAACTTTTGAAAGTCTTTTTTATTAAAAAGCTGCTTTATTTGGTTGGTTAGCGTATAATTTGGTTGAAAAATCTAACCGTGCGGAATTCCGCACGGTTAGATTTAGGAAAGTCTTTTTTGTTTTTTTACTCTGTTTTTAATCTCTTGCATAGATTTAAGCCCTGTATTCTGAATAATAGGCATAAAATCATCTACGACCTCTTTTAGGATTTTTTTCCGTTCGTTTATATCCGTATCCCACTTTATCAATAAAGCATGAACTCCTTGTAAGACATTTAAAAGGATCAATTGTTCAACGGAAGCTTCATCTCTCATATTACCTTTTGCTTCGGGATTCGCAATTTTCCACGCTTTAGCCGTTGTACCAAAAAGGACTTCATTTAAAATATCTACTTCTCCGGCATAGGCGATATATTCCTTTTTAGAATTATAGAGTTCTTCAGGGACCAGGTTCTCTTTAATTGCGCTCGTTAGCAAAGAGAAAGTACTTTTTGAGATCAATCGTTTAATCTCAAACGTTTCTCCTAATTGTTTGGCTTCCTCGGTTTTTAATCGTTGAAATTCCTTAATAAACCAGACTTGAAAGGCCGGGCTGAGCCAATAACAAAAATTCAGCGCAATATCGCTATGTGCATAAGTGCCTCCATATCTACCAGATCTCGATTCAATACCAATTGGATTTACATGATCTAACCATTTTTTTGGCGTTAAAGAACCTGTGTCAAAAAAATCATCTCTAATGGTGCGGAATCCCGCACGGTTAAAATTTTCATTATGCAACTCCTCCCATGCGGCTAAATACTGAATCGTTGGTCGATTGCTCATCCAGTTTCGTACGGTAAATCGAGGTGCATCCTCGTCTCGCTGCTTTGCAAGATCCGTTAAGGAAATATAATCTTTTGCATTCCCAATCTCGATTCGGATTTCAAACCCTTGTACATTTATAATTTTCTTTTTAGCCATAGTGTCTAATCAACGTCGCATTATTATTAAATAAATGAAATCTTGGGTTTGCAAAGATGACTATTTCATTATAAACAGCCAAATAGGCTTAGATGTTAACTTTTGTACGACTTGAAAAATTAATGTTAATACCCTTGAAAATAAGGGTACAATTATAGAACTTGCAGCCTTTTGTGAAAAAAATTAATTTTTTGGATAATATACACCCAATATTTAATCGCTTACTTCAGCGTAATGATCATGAGAAGAGGCTCAATCAAAGGTCAAAGGCTTTATGGTTGACGGGGCTTTCTGGTTCAGGGAAAAGCACTATTGCGCAAGCGCTGGAACGAGAACTCTATAATCTTGGCTATTTCGCACAAGTATTGGATGGTGATAATATTAGAAGTGGTATAAATAACAATCTCGGGTTCTCAATCGAGGATCGAAAAGAAAACATACGCAGGATTGCCGAAATAGCTAAGCTATATCTCAATAGTGGAATTGTTACTATTAACTCTTTTATCAGTCCAACTATAGATATAAGATCGTACGCAGCGTCAATTATAGGCAAGGATGATTTTATCGAGGTTTTTATCAATACACCTATAGAAATATGTGAGTCCAGAGATGTAAAAGGCTTGTATAAAAAAGCAAGAAAAGGAGAAATTAAGGGCTTTACAGGAATTGATTCTCCATATGAGAGCCCTATTGATCCTCAATTAGAAATAAGAACTGAAAACCGAAGTATTGAAGAATCAGTTAATACGCTATTAGAATTTATTTTACCAATTATAAAATTAAACGGATGAATTATCAATTAAATCATCTTAAGGAATTAGAGTCTGAGTCGATATTCATATTAAGAGAAGTTGCAGCACAATTTGAAAACCCTGTCCTGATGTTTTCAGGAGGAAAGGATTCAATT
>CAYXQH010000220.1:0-8755 GCA_964467425.1 uncultured Saprospiraceae bacterium | reverse complement strand
TAATTCCCGATTTTCTTCGAAAAGTGATGGAATAACCGACTGATTATGAGGTTTTTCGAGCTATTTGAAGAAATTAAAAGAGGGAATTTAATTTTTAACTAATACTAAATATAAAAAGAGGGTTTAAAAGCAATACATGGAGATTTGGGAATATTTCGTTTTATTTATGTCTGTAATTATCGGTGGAGGTGTAGCTTTTTTTGTTAAAAACTATAATCCAAAGATTTTGCAAATGCTCCTTTCATTTGTTGGAGCCTATGTGTTGGGAATTACCGTAATGCATCTTCTTCCAGTTGTATTTGTAGAGCATGATCATTTTATCGGTCTTTGGATTTTGGCTGGTTTTTTCATCCAAATCATCCTTGAATTGTTATCTGGCGGAGTAGAACATGGTCATATTCACCCCGCTCATGAGCCAAAAACAGGCTTCGCGATTCAAATTCTCCTGGGTTTATGTATTCATGCTTTTATGGAAGGCATGCCACTGGAGAATTATGAACTATTTCATAAAGAAATTGCCGGGCATAATCATAATCATGAACACCTTTTATTTGGTATCATTTTACATAAAGTCCCTGCGGCATTCGTGCTGGTTTTATTACTTAGTTTTTCCAAGTTCAAAAAAAGCTTTACCATTATCGCTTTAGTGATTTTTGGCTTAATGTCGCCATTGGGTGCCTTTACCGCAGGAGTATTAATCGATAACGGCGTTTTCACCCCAGGTACAGAAAGGATACTATTAGCAGTCGTGGTGGGTTCATTTTTACATATTTCTACTACAATATTGTTTGAAACAGAAAGCAAAGGACATCATCATATTTCCTATAAAAAAATAGCGATGATCATTGTTGGTCTGGGGCTGGCTTTATTGACGGTGAGTTTTTAAGAAGTTAATGGAGTCAACTTTTATCAAAAAAAATCTATAAGCATACAACCTTTCCGAAAAATTAATACACTTTGTATTAAACGTTGGAAACAAATGTCTTTTACTATTAGCATGACGGAAGCTCAATTGATAGATGCCTGTATTGCGAATGATCGCAAAGCACAAAAAGATCTTTATGATCGGTATAAACAGGCTATGTATACTATTGCTTATCGAATTACTGGTAGTTTTGAAGAGGCAGAAGAAGTTTTACAAGATGCTTTCCTTAGTATATTTCGCAATTTAACCAAGTTTCGTCGGGAATCAACACTTGGTGCATGGATCAAAACAATCGTGGTCAGAACGGCTTTGAAGAAAGTAAAGAAGAAAGTCTATCATGAGCCGATTGAAGATTATCACCAACGAGAAGATTTTATCAACTGGGGGCATACCAGCCTTGATGTTGAGTATTTGGAAAAGGCTATTCATTCCCTTCCAGAAGGTTACCGGACTGTTTTTGTTCTGGTTGAAATTGAGGGCTACCCCCATAAGGAAATTGCAAAAATGTTAGGAATATCGGAAGGTACTTCAAAATCTCAGCTTTTTCATGCAAAGAAAAAATTGAGAAATATTTTAGAATCGAATGGTTATAGATAAAATTTTATGAGAGAAGAAAATAAACATATCCTGATCGAGGCACTTCAAAACTTGCCAGAATACAGTCCCAAAGAGCATGTTTGGGATACGATTGATATTGAGTTAACGAAAGAAGAGCAAGAAACGAAGTTAACTGATGCTGTAAAGCAATTACCCGATTACCGCCCTCCAACTTCAGTCTGGGATAACATAGCTTCAGGCTTAGATCAAGATGCTGAAAAAACTAAACCTACAGCTAGACTTTTTACATTAAAAAGAATCGCAAATGTTGCTGCAGTTTTTGTAGCGGTAACTATAGGAGCTCTACTGTTTTATAATAATAACTCAATTGGAGAAGAACAGATAACTATAGCCTTTTCTGAAGAAAAAGTGGCTAGTTCTTTTTTGAATATAGATTGGGAAGAAGATGAAGATGTTTTTGCAATGGTTGCTGAAATATGCAAAACGGAAACGGTGCTATGT
This sequence comes from uncultured Saprospiraceae bacterium, assembly GCA_964467425.1. Lineage (GTDB taxonomy): Bacteria > Bacteroidota > Bacteroidia > Chitinophagales > Saprospiraceae > JAHDHW01. The sequence continues at coordinate 6,771 of CAYXQH010000220.1, read as the reverse complement.
AAACAACCGGATTTTAAAATCCTTACCGACGAATTAGAAGAATTAAATGCTGCACGCGCTGAATTGAAAACCGCTATGGAAAATTATGGAAACGATCCAGAGCTTATTGCTCAATTAACTGCGATTGAACACGAACGTACTGATATTGCAAAGAAAATTGTCAAAAGGATTTAGAAAAGCTTTACATCAGCGATTAAATTTTTTAAACACATGAAAAATCTTATTAAAATAACTTTCAGCTTGATGCTTATGGGGTTGGTTTCTGTAGCTACTGCTCAGGAGACTACACTTCAGGTGGTCACCAAAAGCATTGAGAAAACAGTGGACTATAAAGATGGATTTCACTTGAGTATAGATGGAGAGAAAGCAGATGTTCAAATTGAAACATGGGATAATGAAAAGGTAAAAGTGATCATTGAACTTATCGCTAAAAATGAAGACCGGGATGTTGCAAAACGTGATTTAGAATCAATGCAGTATAATATTGAGGTTGTTGGAAAGAAGATTTTCGTAAGAAATTACCTGGCGACATCTAAGAATAAAGAAAAGGCTAGAAGTATTTTTAAAGCAAAATATGTGTTTATCATTCCGGATGATTGTCCGGTGGATCTAAGAAATCATTTTGGTTCCGCAAATATTAAAGATTTAAAAAAGGCGGTGGATGTGAAAAGTGAATTTTGTGAAATTCAACTGGATAATATTCAGGGTAGGATAGGGGTTGAAACCAGATTTGGCGATGTTGAAGGAAAACAATTGGAAGGAGAAATGAAAATTGAGTCGATTCGTTCAGATATTACCCTTACGCAAATTAAGGGGAAGGTCGATATTAATGCGAAGTATGGAAAAATAAAAATTGATGCAAATCAAAGTTTATTAGATTTAAACATTCTTGCAGAGAAAACAGATATTCTTTTCCTCAACCCTGCTACAGAAACGTATGACTTTAACCTTACCGCTTTCTATGGTAATATTTCTGTTCCAGACTTTATGAATTTTGAAATTAAAGAAGAAAATAATGCTTTAAACAAAGCAGAGCTAAACTTACCTAAACAAGAAGGTACGGTTTCTATCCAAACGTCTTTTGGAAATATTGTAGTCATGCGAGTAGAGTAAGCCGAACTAATATCGGCTGAAATAAAAAAAAACGGCAATGCGCAAGCACACTACCGTTCGGGGGGTGATATATCCAAAAATGGGATTGTTTGTACGTTTAAATAGTCATCTTTTCCTTCACCTCAATCCAATCTTATCTTTACTTGACTACCTTTCTATTTTGTATAAAAGTCTTTGCACCATTTAGCAGAAGATACTCTTCACCTTCTGAGATGTAGTAAATTTGAATTTCGTAATTGTCTCCATCTTTTTTCTGATTATTGAAATAAGACACCTCCACCATATTTCCATCAAATTTGAATGTTGTTCCTTTTGAGTCAATTTCACTATCCGGGAAGTTAGGGTTGCTTTCAATATAAGAAAGCACTTCTCCTGTGTCAGAATTTACAATTTTGACTAGAAACTGCTCATCTAACAACAATTTCAAATCCTCATGATCCAGGAAAAACTCAATGAAAGTATATTTCCATTTGCTATTTTGATTCTTGATTTTTGAAATATCTTTTCCAAAACGTTTTTTAGAAAGAGCAATTTTATTGAATCGAACAGCAGTATTATTTACTAATGAGGTAATACGTTTGAAACGTGCTTCACTCAATTGTCGATCCAATAATTCCGCCTCTGTTTCTTCTCTGGCCACTACTTCCTGTTCCTTTTGAATGGAAAGATTTTCCATTTCTTTTCGAAGTTCTGTTTTATCTCGTTCGAGGCTAGCAATAGTTTCTTTATCAATAAGATCTTGTCTCGCTGCGTTGGCGATGTCCATTTTAATAGATTCGTATTGATTTTCAATATCTTTTAGCTTCCCATTAATTGACTTAATGGTTTCTGCTTGCTTACGAATCGTCCACTTTAAGCCTTTAATTTTTTTGTGGAGTGTAATGATACTATCTTCAAAAACAATGAGTTTATTTCTCAAATAAGTATTATCATTTCGAAGCGTAGAATTAGCATTTTCCTCTTCTTGCAATGAAATTTCTAAAAAGCTAATTTCATGATGCTGATCTTCAATCTGATTTCCTTGGTTGATAATAGTATTGGATTGGAAGTACGCAAAAATGCTCATTCCTGCAACCAGAACGGTTACTAATACTGCTGGTAATAATTTTGACATTTTACATGTTCTTTTAATGGGACTCAGTGCAATAATGGGCTCCCTAATGAAAACAAATAATTTTAGAATCAGAATGACTTCTGACAAGTTTTAAAAGTTCGGTAGGCCCTCCTAGATAAATCTTATCTACTCTATCGAACACAGGACTATATAATCCAATTCTGTTTTGGATTTTTAGTTCAATCGTTTTTGTTTTCCTAAGTGTATCTGTTTTCTTGTGATAAAAGTTGGGTTCGTTTTATTCATGCTTGGTTAAAGTTAGGCCAAAGGCAAAAAAATAAATAAAAATGATTCTTGTTATAAATAAATTTTGATCTATTTTCTTTCGACTTGCATTTTGTATTTTCTATATATCAAATTGATAAATAATGCCTAATACATATAAATAAAACGCAAATATTATTCCAAATATTAAGAATTTATTTAATGTATAGATTTCTGATACGTAGAAAATCAAAAATTGTTATTACAGCAGAATAAAAAGTTCTATCTTCGCAGCGAGAATGATTTTAATACTGGTTTAATCTTTTAAAAATTGGATAAAACCCTAAAACAAACGACCAACAATATATTGATGGTTCGGCCTGCTAACTTTGGATTTAACGAAGAAACTGCCGAAAACAACTCTTTCCAAAAAAGAGATACTCGCCTCACCGCATCTACTATTAAAGAAAAAGCAATTGAAGAATTTGATCAATTTGTTGCTGTCCTTCGGGAGAAGGGCATTAACGTTCATGTTGTAGAAGATAGTGAAAGCCCGGTCAAGCCTGATGCCGTATTTCCGAATAATTGGGTGACATTTCATCAAAACGGGACAATCATTACGTATCCGATGTTTGCTAAAGCGAGACGATTGGAACGTCGAGAAGATATTCTGACTGATTTACAATCCACTTTCGATATTAAAAAAGAACAACATCTTGAATTTTTTGAATCAAAAGAAAAATTTTTAGAAGGGACAGGGAGTATGATCCTGGATCGGATCAATCGTATTGTTTATGCTTGTCTTTCACCTCGGACTGATCTTAGCCTTTTGGAAGAATTTTGTATTATGACGGATTATGATAAAGTCTCCTTTCATGCTGTAGATGCTGAAAACAAAGATATTTATCATACTAATGTGATGATGGCATTAGGAGAAACCTTCGTGGTAATTTGTTTGGACACGGTAAAAGATGAAAAAGAAAAAGAAATTTTGCTAAATTCGTTTGCCAAAACTAACAAAGAAATTATCACCATCTCCTTCGAACAGGTGCTTGCTTTTGCTGGAAACATGCTGCAGGTTCGAAATAAAGAAGGAGAAACCTTTCTAGTAATGTCTGAACAAGCTTTTCGCTCACTTTCAGAGGATCAGGTTGAGAAAATATCCAAACATACTCAAATACTTTATAGTCCCATCGATACCATAGAGACCTACGGCGGTGGATCAGCACGTTGCATGATGGCAGAAATATTTTTGCCTGAGCGAATGAATGTGGCTAATCATCAGCCTTAGAAATCTCAGCGTTTTATATTATACAATTTACTTCTTTCTTTCCCAGGAACTTATCATTTAATGACTTCGCGAATACAGGAGCTGGTTTATCAATAGCAGTATTGATGCTAATGGATATATATTTAGTTAACCAGTATTTAAAGATAATTTAACCAGACAGTTGTTATTCCTTTGAATAATGCTTTCTAATATTGCATTTAATTTTTTAACTAAACTCTAATTTTTATGAGAAGGTTATTTACATCTCTATTATTCTCAGCACTGACAGTTTTTGCTTTTGGTCAAACTCTATCAGGAACTATCTTAGATGCTGAAAACGGTGATGCTCTTATCGGAGCTTCCGTACTTGTTGAAGGAACCAATCAAGGTGTTGCCACTGACTTTGATGGTAAATTTACAATCGAAAATGTTGACAAAGGATCGCAAACAATTTTGATTACTTACACGGGTTATGTCGATATGAAAAAAAATATCGAAGTAACTGAAGGGGCAAATGATTTAGGCGAAATCATGATGGAAGTAAATGCCATCGGATTAGCTGAAGTAAATGTTATTGCTTCTGTAGCCGTTGATCGTAAAACTCCAGTTGCGGTAACAACAATTAAAGGTGAAACCATTGAGGCCTTAGTTGGAAACAATGAGTATCCAGAAATTTTAAGAAAAACACCATCGGTATATGTGACTAAATCAGGTGGTGGATTTGGTGATTCACGAATTAATGTTCGTGGTTTCGACCAAAGAAATACTGCAGTAATGATCAACGGTATTCCTGTCAATGACATGGAAAACGGTTGGGTATACTGGTCTAACTGGGCTGGACTTTCCGATGTTACCTCTAATCTTCAAATCCAAAGAGGTTTAGGAGCGTCTAAATTAGCTGTTCCTTCTGTTGGTGGTTCGATCAACATTATCACGAATGCTGCTGACTTTGAAAAAGGTGGAAAAGTAAGCATCGGTTTAGGAAACGATGGCTACCAAAAGTATGGATTGATGCTTTCTTCAGGTTTGTCTGAGAAAGGTTTTGCAGCTACTGCTCAATTTACCCACACCAGAGGTGATGGTTATGTTGATGGAACCTCTTTTAGAGCTTATTCTTACTTTTTGTCTTTGTCTCAGAAAATTGGTGACAATCAATCTTTAGCATTTACAGTTATTGGTGCACCACAATGGCACCACCAGCGTTTATCTAATCGTTTTGACAATCTGACTGTTGGAAACATGTTGGAAACAGATACAGAGTATGATGACGGAGGGGACCAAATTGCTGAAGCAGACCGATACGGTCGTCGATTCAATACCACTTGGGGTATGTTAGATGGTGAAGAATTTAGCTGGAGAAAGAATTTTTATCACAAACCAAAAGCATTCTTAAACCACTATTGGACAATCAGTGAAAAGACGAACCTTAAAACTTCTGCTTACATTTCTTTGGGTAGAGGTGGAGGAACCGGTGCTCGTGGTAGAATCAATGTAGATACTACAGGAGCAAGAATTTTTGATTCTTTCGGAGGCTTTGGCACAGGTATCCATGATGCTGATGGACAGATCAGATGGGATGATATTGTTGCTTATAATCAAGGAAATGATGTTGCTGGTTTTGGAGATGCTAATACTTCTCCAGGAACAACGACTCGAAGTGGTGATGGTTTTATTAGAAGAGCATCTATGAACTCGCACAACTGGTATGGTTTACTGTCTACTTTAACACATGAAGTGAACAGTCAATTAACTTTAACTGCTGGAGTAGATTTGCGTTCTTATAAAGGGATACACTATCGTCGATTAGAAAATTTACTAGGGAATAGCACTTATGTAAGTACTGCTGATGACAACAATAACCCGAATGAAATTCGAGAAGAATCTACAGCAGAATTTGGAAATTTCTCCGATGACAGCTACAAAGATGGGAATAATGTGTTGAACTATTGGAATGATGGACTAGTCTCTTGGGCGGGTGTGTTTGCTCAATTAGAATATACGAATGATAAATTAACAGCTTTTGCTTCTGTTAACGGATCTAATCAAGGCTTTAAAAGAATTGATTATTTCAACTATTTAGAAAGTGATCCTGCAAGAGAAACAGATTGGGAAAACTTCTTAGGGGGTAACGTGAAAATTGGAGCGAATTACAACCTGAACGAATCAAGCAATGTATTTGCAAATGCAGGTTTTATTTCTAAGCAGCCAATTTTTGATAATGTATTTCTCAATTTTGTCAATAACGTGAATCCTGATGTTGAAAATCAAACGATCGCTGCATTTGAAGCTGGTTATGGTTACCGTTCGCCTCAATTCAGAGCAAACATAAATGCTTACTATACCAACTGGGGAAATCGCCAATTTGATGAAACACTTCAAAATGCTACAGGACAGGAAATTCAGTTTATTTACAATGTAGCACAGGTACATACTGGATTAGAATTAGAGTTTGATTATAAACCAATTCCTGCATTGACCTTTAAAGGAATGCTATCTATTGGAAACTGGGAGTATGCAGATAATTTTACTGCTACAGGAACTAACCTAGATACTCAGCAGCCAGAAGGTACATTATTAGTGTATGGAAAAGATTTGAAAGTAGGTGATGCAGCACAAACTACCTTTAGCTTAGGAGCTAATTATGAAATCACAAGAGGATTTAGAGTATATGCTGATTACTACTTAGCTGACAATTTATATGCAAACTTTGATATCAGTGATTCTGATTTCCAAATGGAAGGTGCTGAAGTAATTAAATTGCCTAGTTATTCTTTAGTAGATGCAGGTCTTTCTTACACAATACCAGTTTCTAACTACAACATGACTTTCCGATTTAATGTGAATAACTTATTCGACACTTGGTATATTTCTGAATTATTTACGAATAACTCTGACTTGTTAAGCAACCGTGGATTTGTTGGATTTGGTCGTACATGGAATGCAGGAATTAAATTTGCGTTCTAAGTAAATTCAAAATTTACAAGTTAATTTAATATTAAAAAAGTTAAAGCCGCCCTGGATACACTCCAGAGCGGTTTTTTTATTGCTTTGCACTAAACAAAATTTAAAA
>CAYXQH010000219.1:0-8759 GCA_964467425.1 uncultured Saprospiraceae bacterium | reverse complement strand
GATTTTCGAAGCTCGATGCTCTGCTCAATGGCTTCAATCTCACCAGATAAGTCTGAAAATTCGGTCAATCTCTTTTCAAGGTTATTTTGAATACCGATCAATTCAGAAACTGTTTTCACATGGTGCTTATTTTGAAGTTTATAAACTTGATCTAGGCGATTTTGAATTTCAAGAATCCGCTCTCCGTCATACTCCGTTCCTTCTGCTAATTTTTCAAAGTCTTGTACTAAATCCTGCAACTCCAATACCAGGCCATCGTAACGACCAATGATACTTTCCAGGTCAGGGTGATAATTTTTAACAGCTGCTAAAGATTGAGCGATCTCTTCCATTTTACTAATCACAGATTGTTCATCTTCGCTGAGGCTTTGAAAAGCACTTCCTAAAATTCGTTTAATATCTTCGGCATTAGTTAGTCGATTCAATTCGCTTTCCATCGTTTCCTGTTCGCCCTCAATTAGTTCCACTTCCTGGAATTCTTTCAATTGGAAACTTAAAAAATCGATTTCTTTAGAAGCATTTTGACTCTGCTCTATCAATTTTGCCAGCCTTCTTTTATCGGATTGATATTGTTTGAATTCTTCCTGATATTCCTCAATGAGAGCATTATTATCTGCTAAGGCATCAATCATACGCAATTGAAAAGAAACATTATGAATGTCCAGCGTATCAAATTGCTGATGCAAATCAATTAGGGCTCCACTTAATTGTTGTAAAGTTTTTAATTTGACAGGAGTGTCATTGACAAAAGCTCTCGATTTTCCGGAAGGGGTGAGTTCTCTTCTAACGACGACTTCTTCGTCATAATCAATGTCATTTTCTTCGAAAAAACCTTGAAGCTGGTATTTAGCTACTGCAAAAACCCCTTCGACAATGCATTTTTTAGAATCATCATAAAGCGATTTAGTATCTGCTCGCTTACCCATGATGAGACCAAGCGCACCAAGTAAGATGGATTTCCCTGCACCTGTTTCCCCGGTAATGATGGTTAAGCGATCTGAGAACTGGATTTCCTGCTCTTCAATAATCGCATAATTTTTTATAATGAGACGTTTTATCATAGATCACTTAATAATAGCGATAAAGATAGCGAACTAATTCTAATAATTCAGACGGAAAATCAACGATTTTATAAGTTAAGTTTTGTTGATTAGAATCGATGTATCAGTAGAAGAGGGGAATAAGGATATAGAAAAGAAGGGAGCGTGTTCGAAAGAATAGTTTTAAAATCGAATGTTCTAGTATTGTCCCCTTAAGTTTTTATTAAAAAAAACACGGAGTCACAGCGTTAATTGATGTTTCAGTTGATGGATGGAGTGAAATTTATGTTATCTCTGTGCCTTTGTGGTTTGTTTTAATTAAACACAGAGGCACAGAGTTTATCGGTTTTATTTGCTCACTTCCATTAAAACCCAACGATCCGGGTCTACTTCCGGTCGGTCTCCTTTACTAAAAGGAATAACCATCCCTTCTGCTGGAATATCATATCGTTTTATTTTGTCCCCTAATTTGACCTGTACAGGCATAGGGAAAGGGAGGTTGTCCGGTGTTTTCCATTGTAAATGTAAGTTTCCTTTTTTGACCTGAGAGATTAAAACAGGCGCTGCACCTTGGCGAACATAAACATCGAAAAACCAATGATAGTCTTTTCCGGTAACTTGATTGACGATCGTGATGTAATCTTCTGTTGTCACAAAACGGACTTGACTTCCATCTACTTTATCAAGTGTATTTGAATTAGGATAAGCCATTTTTTTTAATGTTTTAAAAAATGCTTCATCTCCTATCAGGTAGCGGAGCGTATGTAAAACCCAGGAGCCTTTGGTATAAATAGGAGCCTGATAGATTTGCTTTCCCGTCTTTGAACTAAAAGGTGCAATCGGATACTTGTTTCGAAACCACATACTATTCATGTATTGATGATAAGCAGCTTTTCCGTTTAAGTGTTCGGCATAAAGTGGTTGCATATAACTTCCAAAACCTTCATGAATCCACATGTCTTTCCAGTCTGAATTTGTGACTAGATTTCCCCACCATTCATGTGCTAACTCGTGTTGGTGTAGTGCATCAAAACCCCAATCTTTTCCACCAGTCATGGAGCCATTATTAAAGTTAGCACCATAAGCGATGATCGTTTGATGTTCCATTCCAAGATGCGGAGTCTGTGCTACGCCATATTTATCTTGTTGAAAAGGGTAGGGGCCGAGTAGGCTTTCAAACCATTTGACATGCGCAATAATCTCAGGCATAAACTTTTGACCTTTTTCAAAGTCCTCTGGCAATACATAAAAAATAACAGGAAAGGTCATTCCACTAACGCTTTTTATCTCGTCGGTAATGGTTTTATAAGGCGCAATATTCAATGCAATATTGTAATTGCTGATTGGTGTGGTGACCTCCCAATGCCAGGTGATGGTACCATCACCATTATTGTTATTAGATCGAAGTTTTCCGTTTGTAGCAACCACTAAAGTATTTGGAACCGTAATTAAAAGGTCTACACGTTCTGGTTTATCAGAGACATGATCTTTATTTGGCCACCAAAGATCTGCGCCCTCTCCCTGGCAAGTCGTCGCAATCCAATGTGCACCGCTTTTTGTTTTTGCCCAGGTAAAACCGCCGTCCCAGGGAGCATTTTTTGCAACCCTTGGCTTACCTTCATAATTTAAAGTCAGGGTAACAGAAGAATTGACTTGTCTGGTGTCTTTTAAATTGATCCAAATTTTTCCTTCTTCTCTTTTGAAAACAGAGGGAATAACCATGTCTCCTTTGCGAGTCTCATAGATTTCTTTGATTGTGAAATTGGTATCCAAATCTAAAACAATCCAGTTGGTGGGTTGCACGATATTAGCACGCATGGTTAGGTTTCCACTAATAAATCGCTTGTCCGGATCTATTTTTAAATCAAGCCCATAGTATTGAACATCGAATGCGGCTTGTTCAGGCATCAATGGTCCACCAGTGTCCATGATCCCGATTTGGGCAAATAAAGCGGTGTTTATAAAAAAGAATAGAGTGAATGTTAAGGAACGGATCATCGTTTTAATGTAAATTTAAACTGTTTTGTCTATTGTTTAATATTATTGGGCTTAGATTTTTGCTTTTGCTTGTAAGAATCTGCTTTTTGAAAATGAGTTGAATGCTTACAGAGCAAAAGATTTACTATTATAATAACAAATATGAAGACGGTTTTATTTTTTATTCTGAAATCTGTTTTATTGATCGTTTTACCTTTTATTGCATTAATTAGAGGGGCGGTTTTTTTTCATTCAGAATATAATTTCCATCCGCAGATGGCAATCATTGCTGGAGGTTTAGTGACCTTATTAATATTGATTATTTATTTTTCCTGGTTTTATGGTCGCATTACTGGAAAGATGGGTAGTTCGGAATCGTTTAAATTTCGTGCTTTTTTGGCAGCCGTCTTAATTATCGCTTACTGTATGCATGGTTTGTTTTTTTTTAGTGGTAAAAATGCGAAAACAAATGCGGTGGAAAAGGAATTTACGAGTTTGCATCCGATTCTTCGGTTGAGTATCAGTACTATTCTTTTTATAGATAATAAACTAATCTTGACGGATGCTTCCCGAGTGCCAGAGGATTACCAGAAAATGGGCTTAAAAAAGAAATCGCATTCCCTTCATTATAAACAAAGCAATGGTTATGCACATGCTTTTGATGTTCGTACCAAAGGCAAAAGTGAATTGCGTAATAAATTACTTCAGCTTTATTTTCGACTCATGGGGCTAAATACTTTGCGACATGGTGGAACGGGAGATCATTTGCACATTTCTCTAAAAAGCCACGACCGTCCAAACGGGATTTAAATTAGACTGCTAAGCTATCCAAATGCTTCTGTTCTATTCATCTGCTCTTTGTTATGCTCCATTTAAGACTTGGGCTAATCCATTTTTCAACAAATTTATAAGCACAAAATTGCTGTTGGAAACTTACATATAGCCTGTATAGAGTAAACATCAAGTGCACTTTTTTTTACGTTGATTATTCACATCTGAATAATTGAATCCACTGTTTACTACGTTTTTAAACACTTTTTTTAGACTTGTAATGTATAAGCCGCTGTAGAAATTGTGCAGACGGGGGTGAATTTTTATTGTTATTTGTTGAGGAAAATAGACTTGGATTCTTACGTTTTAAATTTTCATGATTTGAAAAAAGGAAAGGCTTACTGCATATTTGTAATATCAAATGAAAGCAGAATACAACATAACATTCTCAATAACCGAAGAATATAGTTTTATAGTGAGGTCATCCGATTAAATCCGAATAGATCAACAAAATGAGCAGTACGAGAGGCATTGTAACCCCTCCCTTTAATCAATGTTAATCTCGTACTGTACTATAAAACCAAAAAAAATTTGATGATCGAAAGATCATTCTGAAAGATGTAAGATTCAGCTAGCTTTGGAAAGGGAGCAACTACAATGGTAGTTGCGACCCTCTTTTTTTTTAGCTTACTTCTTACAATACGAGATTTAATGTATTTCTTTTTTCGATCAGCACTTCTTCAAAATCTCTATTTTCCAATTTACTTTCTAACCAGGATAAAAAATCAAAATATTCAAAAGCTCTGGCTTCAAACTCATTTTTCGTGAGCGAAGAAAGCTCTATATACATCTCTCTAAATCCTTTAAGAATCTGCCGATCTGTAAAATTGGGATATTTTTTTAGAAACTTTAAAACGATGGACTCTGCTTTATACAGCCGTTTTCGTTTTAGTAAAAAGCGGTAAGTAGATTTTACGATATACTCCAGGAGTTGGTCATTTCCTAATTCGTAATGGATAAACAAATTCAGGATTCGACCAAAGCTATATAAGTCTTCTCGCGTTTTTACATCAGGCTCATCCAGCAATTGATTAATCCAATCCAAGGCATCATGATATTTTCCAGCACCGAAATTCAAATAAGCCAGATTATAATATAAGCCAATCCGATGTTGACTTTGAATTTGTTTATCATAATCCTTTAATTCGTTGACGAAGGATTGAAGGTTTGAAATACCTTTTCGAAATTGTCCGGTAGAAATATAAAGATCGATCTCCAGATTATAACTTCTGGTAAACAATCTGGATTTTAGTGCTGAGGAACTCGTCGGTATGGCGCGGAGTTTTCGTAAATTCAGCAAACCTTCCTGATAACGGTGTAGCTGTTTTTGAATAATATATAAATTGATCAAAGAGCTGATATAATTTGCTTCCCGATCACCTTTACGTTGAACAGGGTCTAAATCTTCGAACATAAAAACTTGTGCCTGCATATGTTCCAAACACTTTTCCCATTCTGCAATTTGAAAGTAATATAGAAAGCGTGCATTATGATAAAACATTCTTGCATTGAATGATTTAGCATTTTCAATATTTTGATACAGCTCATCTTCAAAGAGTTTACTATACACTTCTTTCTCTTCTGCTTTTCGTATCCCTCCGCTTTTCCAATACGGAATAAAAATCTTATCGTGTAAAAGTTGAAATTCAAGGTAGTTTTTATAAATATTCAAGATATCTATTTCTTGTTGGAAATCTACGTTGACATAGTTTTCCAAACCTTGCAAATCATTGCGATTGTGAATGATGTGGTGTCTCAAGCGATAGACCTCTAATACCTGAAGAAAACGCTCATTACCAATAGCGGTCTTTAATGCTTTATCCAGAATTTTTTCGCTTTGTTTGATTAAACCCTTTTGAAAAAGGAGCTGGGCGTTCCGCATCAATACCGGAAAGACATCTTCAGCTTTGCCCTCGTGATATTGACGTAAACTGCTGAGAATCAGCTTGTACAAGTAGTTCTTAGTAACGTGAAGCTGCTTTATAAACGTCTGACCTTTAAACTTCTTTTTTATTTTAGTTTCATCGTAGCTGCTCTGCTTATCAATAGCGTCAAAAAGAATGACGTATTTATTCTCCTTTCCAATGACATGTCTGGAAGCAAAAAGTTTGAAGTATCTCTTTTCCTGTTTCGTTAAAGATTTGATGAGCTGGAATAATTCTAAAGACACGGTTTTCATGACCTCTATAACGATAGATTTGATGAAATCATTGTTGGACTCCTACGTTTTATCTTTTTTTGGGTTTCATTTTTCAATCAATTAAAGTAATTTAAACGTAGTTATTAGAGTTGAAAGAGTGTGTTTGACATTTACGTATTCAGAATCTAATTCAAAAGATATATTACAAGAAACATGGAGTCAAGCGACAGTGTCCCCTTTCTGGTCTTAGTATGAAACTTTAACGTTCAAATTATAACAAGTACGGGGACTTATGTCGCACTTCAAAAAGTAATTTTTAGAACTGAATAAAAAAAAGATAATTTTAGAAAAGAATAAGACGTTTCAATAAAAGAAAATTTAAGTGCTTAAAAAGCACACTTCACTATCCTTTCCCATGAACATTCGATAAGCCTGTACAAGGCTGCACGTTACTAAGCTAATCAATCACCATAAAGGAATTTCGTTTCTCCCTGATTGCAAATTCAATAACGTTTAAGAAACCCTTTTTAATGGGAAGACGAGTGTTTAAAAATATAATAGTATTTCTTTTAGTTATCATGCATCAATCGAGTATGATGGCTCAGGTCGAGATGGATACCCTCAATACATCTTGTGCTTTTGATGTGTATTACACGATCAATCATCCATCATGCCCTGGAGAGACAGATGGCTCTGTGGAGATTGAAGTATTAAATAGTAGTGGAACCATTTCTATCGATTGGGTAGAAGGGTATTATGGTTCTGGTACCTTGGCAGAGACACTAGGCCCTGGACTATATCGAGTAGGGATCAATATTGACGAAATCTGTTTTGATACCTTGTCTTTTACTCTAAATCATGCCTTGCCTGTCGTTTTTTATACTGAAAAAGATAATAGTTGTCCGGGTTTGGATAATGGACAAGTAGTCGTTATTCCAACATCTGGTGATGCTGATATGTATTCTGTTGATGACCGACCGCCTCAGCCAGAACCTGTCTTGGGAGATCTTGAACCCGGCCCCCATACGGTGAAAGCGTATAATATCGGAGGCTGTATTACGCAAGAACTAGTGGAGATTGTGGAAGATGAAATACCAGTTATTTCTTTTGAAAAAGAAGAGACGAGTTGTGCAGAAATTCAAGATGCCTCTTTTATTGTAATTATAGAAACGGTTAGTAATTCCGATAATTTTGAATATTCTATAGATGGCAATAATTATTATCCGGATTCTACTTTTGAAGCTATTGGCTCTGGAGTACAGGAGGTTTATGTGAAAAATAATGGCCAATGTGTTTTTACAGATAGTGTAGAAATTTTAATCGAAGAAGAGCCAGATATAATCATTGAAAAAAATGATCTGATTTGTCCTGGAGTTGAAGACGCTTCCTTTATCGTGATTATAGAGACGGTGAGTAATTCTGATAATTTTGAATATTCACTAGATGGAAATACTTATCAACCAGATTCAATTTTCGAAAATTTAGGACCAGACACTTATCCTGTTTATGTGAAAAATGATGCAGGCTGTGTTTTTGAAAGTACTGTTGAATTTATTGAGCCTCCTACACCCGAGATTGATTTTGAAGTGGAAGATGTCACCTGCCCGGATGGAACAGATGCTTCTTTTATCGTAATTATAGAAACGGTCAGTAATTCTGATAACTATGAGTATTCTATTGATGGATCTAACTATCAAGCAGATTCTACTTTTACGGCTTTACCCGCAGGGACTTATACGCTTTATGCTAAAGATCAATCTTCCTGTATTCATACTCAAACAGTGGAAGTAGAACAACCTGATGTTCCTGCCATTGACTTCGAAGTAGAAGATGTAAGTTGTCCAGATGGAAATGATGCCTCGTTCATTGTGATCATTGAGACCGTTAGTAATTCAGATAATTACGAATATTCTATAGATGGAATAAATTATCAGGCAGACTCTGTATTTACAAATTTAGATGCTGGTGTTTATAATGTCTATTCAAAAAATGCGGAAGGCTGTATTTTTACGGAATTGACGGAAGTAGAAGAACCTGATATGCCGTTGATTGATTTTGAAATAGAGAATGTGACTTGCCCAAATGGAGCAGACGCTTCCTTTATCGTAATTATAGAAACGGTGAGCAATTCAGATAACTATGAATTTTCCATTAATGGAAACGAATTTCAGGAGGATTCCACCTTTTATAATCTTGCAGCAGGACTTCATGATGTTACGATTAGAAACGAACAAGATTGCTACTTTACAGAAACTATAGAAATAACCGACCCTAATATACCTACTGTCGATTTTGATATTGACCATGTTACCTGTTCGGGGGGTAATGACGCTTCATTTATTGTTATAATTGAAACGGTAAGTAATTCTACACCTTATGAATATTCAATCGACGGTGATGTGTTTCAAGCAGATTCTACTTTTACTGACTTAGAAGCAGGTCTCATTGAAGTTTTCTTTCGCGATGAAAACGGCTGTGTAAACTCCGAATTTGTTGTGATTGAAGAACCTCTAAACCCTATTTTAGACTTTGATATCAATGATGTGACGTGTACCGGTGGAACCGACGCTTCACTCATTGTTATCATCGAAACGGTTAGTAATAGTGAGGAATATGAATATTCCTTGAATGGAAATTCTTATCAGGAAGATTCGATATTTAATGACTTGTCTGCAGGTATATATACTGCATATGTTCGAAATCAATACGATTGTGTTTATTCGGATGTGTTTATTGTTTCCGAACCAGATGAAACGGAGTTAAGCATTAAT
>CAYXQH010000218.1:0-8765 GCA_964467425.1 uncultured Saprospiraceae bacterium | reverse complement strand
TTGATTTAAGTAAAATATCTCTATAAGTTGTAGCAAGGTTTTTCTTGTTTTCAGTATTGTTGTAAAAGTATTCGCTTATTTGATCTCCTGAACTATCACCTGAATATTGAGAAAAAATAGGTAAAAAATTAAAGGCTCCTAATTTTTCATAATCGAAAACAATTTCTCCAGCTTTATTTGGATGCGTAATTTTATTGCAATACCAGGTTAGGATTTCAGATTTTGGAAGTAGGAGGTTTCTGAGATTCTCTTTATCTGTTGTACATTCTCTTTGCACTCTTTGATTACTAGCATTTCTATTAGATACAGAAAGTGCTTTGAGTTCATATTGAGTTCCATCGTCTGTTATAATAGTCCAATATTCTAAATAAGGACTTGTTGTTTCTTTTCTTAGCCTAGCTTCAATATAGCGTTCAAATGTATGTAAAACAAACACATAATCTTCCCCTTCTTGTTGTTTATAAACTAAACGACCACTAGCTATTCCAGGTATATTTAAAGAAGGAGCAAACCAATATAAGCGTCCTTCTTTTTCAGCATCATCACAATTATTATTATTAAAATATATAGAAGTAGGAGAAGACGAGCCATTACAATCAGATGTATAAGGGTTCCCTCCGCCGCAATTATAAGGATTACTTCCTGGAGAGTTACTCATCAAGAAAGTTTGATCTAAAGTATATTTATTATAATCTTCTGTACTAATACTCAGGGTAGGAACATCTATATTCCATCCTTCTCCATAAGGTATCCCTGTTGATTGTGGCAAGTTATCACCCGCTGAAATCGTAGAACTGTAGGATAAAGAAAGTCCAAAGCTTAATCCCGAAGGAGTCGATACCGCCCCTATTGAATAACCGCTATTAAAGGTTCCAGAAAAAAGGTTAACATCTCCACTTACACCTCCAGCGGTTACAGCAGAAGCTTTTACTTCAGAAGAAGGAGATTGCCCATTCCCTCCGCTCATCATTTGAGCGTAGATGGTAAAGTTAAATGTCCAAAACATAATGAACATTATTAATAATCGTTTCATAATTTTAGTTTTAGTTTTTCAATAAATAAATTAGTCTTTGATCAGGACGATTCTTTCCTGATGCAATATCTGTCCCTCTGAATCTCGTAGGAGGACAATAAAAGCTCCCGCAGGTAATCCGGACAAATTGACTTGACATTGGTTTTCACAATCGCCATCATAATCACTCAAATCCATCACCTCTTGTCCTAAAAGGTTAGTAATAGAAATTTTCACAGCCGAGGTAAGAATTCCTTCTTTCAATTGTATGTTAACAAGATCATTTGCGGGGTTCGGAAACACCTTAAAAGAAACACTCGCAAATGATGAATTAGCAGGCTCTAATGATCCATCGACATTGTTTCGAATTTGAACAATCTGTTCTTCATCTTTTTCATAGACAATGGCCTTCTTTGTTTGATTTTTAATCGTACAACCATTTGCTGTTCCGTAAAAACCGACTACTTTATACTCCCCGTCTGGTAAGTTTTCAAATTTGATAGTTTTGTTTTCGCTGCCCAATTTTTGAGCATGTATTTTCCAATGGCCATTTCCACTGCATTGATTTCCGGCAGATGATTTTGATTCTAATCTGTATAGATTAAAAACAAAAGCGGGGACTTCTCGAAGTGTTGTTTCTTCACAGCCTTGATAACCTCCGATGCCTTGCCTATCAGAAGTGACCTGTAAATCTGCTCCATCAACACTAGTTTTTATAGCTGCTTCTGATGTAAAGCAAAGTGCCGAGAACAGAAAAATCCAAATAATGGAAAGTAACTTTATTTTTAGTTTCATAACAAATAATTTTTACCCCAACTACTTGTATCTAGTTGAGTAATGAATAAATAAATCAGCAGACTACTTCATCCAACAGACGAAGCATCCAATTCCAGTTTTATTAATTTTAAAGTAAATCTGTGAAGACGGGGAGTCTAGTTTTCACAGCTTTATTTTTTGTTCGATAAGACTATGTCTAGTTATTTAAAAATGTAACCACGGAAGGAAGTTTTTTTTAAAATATTTTTGAAGGAGCAGAAGAGTGTATGAATACATTAGTTTCACACGACCGAATGATAGACCATAAAAATTAGTGGAAATAGATTATTGGAGTGATTTAATTTTTTGAAGCAAAGAGCTTGCTTCATCTTTGAAACTTGCATCCGGATCAGCAGATAATTCTTTGAGTAAGGCTTCACTTTCAGCAATGGAATTTGTTTTGAGATATGTTAGAGCGAGGTACCATTTGGTTTCATCCTCCAGGACGTTCTTAGAAAAGGAGGCAAGTTTTTTTAATAAATTTAGTGCTTTATCTGTTTGCTTCGTTTCCAGATAAGAAATAGCTAGACCTAAATTAATCCGATCATCTTTGACACCTTGTATCGTAAGTTTTTGAAAAGCAGAAATGGCTTCTGGATATTTTTTTTGTTTATATAAAGCGCCAGCTTCTATGACTTGTTGGTCGTCCGGATTAGAATTACGTATTCCAAAATTTAGGTCTTGAGTTTGGTAGTAATCAGCAAATAGTTGCGCTGCACTTGGTGGTTGATTAAATAATTGGTTGAACAAGAAAAAGAGTAAAACGGCAGCGGCAGAAGCAATCGCAATAATTAAAACACGCCTGTTTCCTTTTTTCTCTGGCTTGTTTTTCCCTTCAATTTCTTCTTGTATTTTCAGGATACGATCTTTTATTCGTATATCACCAGCCGTATCAATTTGATCCAATATTATTCTACGAAGCTCTACTTCCTCTTGCAATTTAACATCCTGTTCCAGTTGCTTCAGGAAAGCATTCCGATCTTTTGTATCTAAATGATCCATCAAAAAATCATCAATTCTTTTATGTTGGTTTAGTTCATCCATACTTTGTTATCGATTCAGCAATTGCTCTTTATAAAATGCAGAATTCAGCACCATTTCTCTAAGCGCATTCATGCATCTTGATTTTTTATTTCGTAAGACCTGGTCGTTAGAATAGTTCAACAATGCAGCAATCTCTTTGGTCTTTTTACGGTCGTAGTAAAAAAGAAATAATATCTTTTCACACTCCGCTCCAAGGTCTTTTAAAATTTTATCCATTAACGTTTTACGTTCTCCTTTTAGCAAAGTAGTGATTTGAATATCAGCTGTTTCTACTAAGGGAAATTTTTCTTTTAATTCCACTGGAGCAGGGTTTTTCATTAGCTTTTTAACCCACATATTTCTACAGATCGTATACAAATAAGCCTCTACATTGGTATCGGCTTTAATTTGTCCTTTTCGAACCAATTTATAAAATGCGATCAGTCCATCATGAAAAATATCGTCCACATCTTGTGGATTCCCTCGGTTACGCATAATAAAACGCCCAGCCATTTTTTTAGATACTCTATACAAATAAGAGATTCCCTTATCTACTTCTTTAGTGTTTGTAGAGCCTAAAAGGTTAATTATTTCTTCATCAGAGAATTCCTCCATTGCCTTCCTTATTCTTGTTAAGTACGATTTTTTTTATTTGTAACTTGAAAATTAAGGTTTTTTATAAAAATATTCCGAAAAGTCAGCAATTCTTATCATTTGTATCCATTCTCCTAAATATTTTAAGCATTTTGCTCCTCTTTAATACTGCTTTTCAAAGGTGATCTGCTGTTATATAACACGTTTACAAACAAAAACGACACGTTTACAGAAAACATTATCATTAACATTTGCCTTTCCATTCGTTTCCTTAGATATTTTACTACTAATTAAAATTTTTTTATAAAAACATGCCTGTCCTTAGTTACACTTTTAGTCTTTTCTGACATGTAGCGAATGTATATCATTGGAATTATTGATCAATATCCAAAAATTGAACTTATTTATTAATTCGTGAAACAGGTTTCAAATACCCGTTTTATTCTATCAAACAGTATTTTTCGACTTACCGAGAAATACGCTTTACTTATAAAAAAAATAAATTAATTATGAAAACAAAAAAGTTTTTGACACAGACTTGCTTGGTGTTATTTTCGTTAATCGCTTTTGCACTACTATCTTTTACGCTAGCACCAATTTCCAATCCTCCTCCTGTTGTTTCAATTTTAGATACACAGATTGATAATGGTACAGATTGTTACGAGGTCTCTGATTATGTATCTCATGATGAAAATGGTTGCATTTATTCCGTTACTGTACCATTCCTTATTACAAACTTAGATTATAATCCATTAACTAATGATCCTGTACTTCCATCGGGTGTAGAGCCTATTTACTTATTATTTAGCATAGGCAGTCAAGACATAATGGTTCCTGTTAATGATTTTGAATCTAATGAAGAAAGCTATGCAGGAGCAAGTGTACCGGTCTTTATCAGCCATGTCACCATACCCATTGATATCGGTAACGTATGTAATTTAAATGATGATGGTGTTTCAAATGAGGATGGTGAATCAAATGACGATGGTGTTAGTATTAATCAACAAACCGGTTGTACTGAGGTTAGCTATGAAATGAGTGTAGTTACTGAAAACGAAGCCCCATACCCATTTGAACTATATAATGGACCTAGTGATATATTTAGTTGTTATTTCTTTTGTGGGTCTTGCCCGATTCCACCTTATGATGATGAAGGAGGAACTACTAATACTCCACCTTTTTGTATGGCCCCAGAAACTACAGGACCTTGGACAGGTATCTTTATCCCTCCTTGTAATTCATGTGAAGATATAGATGCTGAAATAAATAACGAATCTAACTTTAGCAATAATCAACAAGGATTAGAAATTGATGTCTTACGTAGTAACAATGCGATTAATTTATCCATAAGTCCTAATCCATTCAATAATGTTGTAAGTATTAACTTCGAAGCTAAACAAGAAGAATTCGTCACCTTAGTAGTTTTTGATATTTCTGGTAAGATGGTATATAATTCTGAAATTAATGCTAGTAAAGGATTCAATCAATTAGAGTTAATAACGGGTAAATGGAGTCCGGGAATTTATTATGGGCAGATTCGATCTGCACAGCGGACTGAGTTTTTCAAAATGATAAAGTCTGAATAAAATAATTAAAAAAAGAAGTACCTTGATAATGCGTCAAGGTACTTCTTTACTTATTGAAACTCAATAATCCAGTTTCATGTTCATTATTCAACTATGAAAAAGCTACTCTTTGTCTTTCTACTATCTTTTGCAAGTCTAATTTCATTTAGCCAAACTATCGTGCATGATACGATTTTACTTAATCAGTATACGGATAAAATGGCTAAAATTGGCGTTTCAAATATAGATAGCCTCCTGTATTATTTTTCTAAAGCTGAAGTGCTCTTTCAAAAAGAGGAACAATGGGAAAATTATGTAGCTTGGTCAAATTATATTAGTCATTGCTTAAAAAACTCTGGGAAGTATGAACTTTTACAAAAACAAGTTACCAAAACGCTAGATATTGCAAAAAACCGGTTTGGAACCAATCACTATCAGACTGCCGCTGCAATAAATAACATTGGCGTCTCAAATAGACTAAAAGGAACATATGATGAAGCGATCAAATTTTATAAACAGGCGCATGACATTCACAAAGTAATTCAATCAAATCCTCAAGAATTCAGTAGCCTTTATCAAAACATTAGTGTGTGCTACCGGTCAAAGGGAGATTCTGACCAAGCTATTACTTACCTTAACCAAGCTTTAAAATTAGAACAGAATGCTCCAAAAAAAAGGATTCCAATAATTGCAAAAATTAATCTAGACCTTGGACATCTTTATCGAGACAGGACTCAATTTTCACAAGCAAAAAGTCATTACAACAAAGGGCTTGAATTTTTATCAAGCATTGACATAGCTAAGGACAATTTTTCAAAAAGAAATTTGATTTACTGTCATCAAAGCATGGCAAAAGTATTTTTATCTGAAAAAAATATTGCTAAGAGTTTATTCCATATTAATAAAGCAGTTGATCTAGAAAAAGGAGCTAGTAGTAGCGGTACTTATTTCAGTTACGAAATTATGGGTGAAATTAGTCTCTCAAAAAAAGACTATTCAGCAGCAGCAGCTCATTTTAAAAAATCAGAGTCACTTGCAATTGAATCTTTCAATACATTTAGCAAACACAAAGCAATAAGTAAAACAATTAAAAACATTGCACGATTGTACGCTGCCCAAGGAAATCAAGATCAAGCTATTGCACACTACCAAGAAGCATTAATTAAAATTTCTCTTGACTTTGACCATCCGTCACCTATTTCAAACCCTCCGGTTGATCAAATCCTATCTAAAATAGAAGCGCTGGAAATCATTTCAGGAAAAGCGGAATCTCTTTTTAAAAAATATGAATCAGATCATTCTCGAGATAACCTTCAAAGTGCTTTCGAAAATTTTCACTATGCAAGTCATCTTATTCAAGAACTAAGAAATAGCTTTTTAACTGCAGGTTCTAAAAACCTTCTGGCTAAACATTCGCTCGAGGTATATGAAAGAGGTATTAAAACCGCTTTAGAGTTATACAAATCGACCGGAGATGATAAGTACGCCGAAAAAGCTTTTCAATTTGCAGAGCAAAACAAAGCCAGATTAATCGAAGAATCCTTAAAAGAAGACTATGCGAAAATAGCAGGAGGATTACCTACTGAAGCATTAGAAAAAGAGCATAAACTGACCTCTGATATCAACTTCTACCAAAAACAAATCAACCTTGAACAAAGCAAAACTGCCAAAAACATTAATCAAGAAAAAATAAAGCTATGGACCAATACTCTTTTCGATTTAAAAAATGAATACAATGAACTGATTTCTTCCTTTGAAAAAAACTATCCTCAATATTATCAACTAAAACATGAAACGAAGGAACTAAAGATAGAAGATATCAGAGCTCAAATCATTGATAACCGGAATGCATTACTAGAATACTTCGTAGGCGAAAAACATATTTATCTCTTTTGCATTAGTAATGATGACTTTAATATTTTTGAGCTTCCAAAGCCGAAGGACATCGAATTACAAATCAGCGAACTTAGATCCATCATTAGTCAATCGCCTTTTAAATCAGATCAGGCGTTTAAGCAAGATCAGGAAACGTTTACTACCATAGCTTATGGATTGTACCAAAGCCTACTGTCTCCAGCTATTGATAAACTACCAGAGAACATCAATCATTTCACTATTATACCGGATGATATTTTGGCTTTTTTACCCTTTGAAGTATTGTTAAGTGAACCAGCCTTAAAAGGAAGGAAAAGTTATTCTACGGAAGTTTGTTCGTATCTCTTTACCGATTATTCGATTAGTTATAATTATTCCGCTGGCTTATTCCTCCATTATGATCAGGGCAAACAAGTTGGCAATCAAATACCTTTTTTAGGTTTTGCACCTTCTTTTCAAAAGGGGATAGCTGCTGCTCAAAGGGACTGTACCAATGATGAGGTTTATTCACTAGAGTGTAATGCCACAGAAGTTGATAGGATAAATTTGCTTTTTAATGGTGAAAGTAATATTGGTTTTGATGCAAGTACTAAAACTCTTTTTGAAAAAATACAACAGACAAATATCCTACACCTCGCGACTCATGCTTGTATAGATGAGGAGAATCCAGAACTCAATAAAATATATTTTACGGATAATTATATTACAGGTACGGAAATCAATAATCTTAAACTCCATGCAGAGCTTGCCGTATTGAGTGCCTGTAATACAGGTTCTGGTAAACTTATCAAAGGGGAAGGGGTAATGAGTCTTTCCAGGGATTTTATTTTAGCGGGTTGTTCGAGTACATTGATGAGTCTTTGGTCGGTTGACGATTGTACCACATCCGATATCATGGTTGAATTTTATAAAGGCATAAAAGATGGCTTAACAAAGGATGAAGCCTTGCGAATGGCTAAAATAACTCATCTTAATAATGCGAATAAAATCATGAGTCATCCTTATTATTGGGCAGCATTTGTACAGTCTGGATCTACGAGTCCTATACAGCAATCAGGGTTTTCGTTTAATTATTGGTGGTTATTAGGTTTATTATTGATTCCACTTTTTTTCTTTTGGCAAAAGAAATACAAAACCGCTTAAAAGAGTTAGCCTATTTTTTTATACACTCTAGCTTCCCAAGCACGCAATACTGTTGTTTCATCATTTTTATAATTACAGATTTCCAGGTTCCATTCTTTTGTATCAGAAACATAGCGAACCAATGGAATCGACGCTTCACTAAAATTTAAAATCACTAAATATTCATGCTCCTCATCTGCTCGTCTGTACATAAAGACATGCTCGTCGGTAGGTTTTAAATCTTTGTAAAGTCCATAAATCAAGGTTGGATTTGCTTTCCGGTACTGCAACATTTTTTGATAGAAATAAAAAACAGAATCGGAGTCATTCAATACTTCTTCTACATTAATAGTCGTAAAATTGGGATTAACTTTAATCCAGGGTTCTGCTTCAGAAAAGCCAGCATTCGAGCTTGCATCCCATTGAATAGGCGTTCGAACATTATCCCGGCCATTGATATAAACGGCTTCTAAAAAGTCTTTTTCTTTTCCGCCTTTATCGATATGTTCTTTATAAAAATTTTTGATTTCTACATCTCTGTAGTCTTCTATTGAAGGGAACGCTACATTGGTCATTCCTATTTCACTCCCTTGATAGATACAGGGTGTGCCTCTCATAGTCAACAATAAAGTCGCTAATAATTTCGCAGATGGAATTCTATATTCGCCATCATTTCCCCAACGGGAAACCATTCTTGGAAAATCATGATTATCTAAAAAGATATTAATCCACCCGCCTTGGTCAATAACCTTATCCCA
>CAYXQH010000217.1:0-8766 GCA_964467425.1 uncultured Saprospiraceae bacterium | reverse complement strand
CTATTATTTAATAGGTTGATTAACAATATGTTGAGTGACTTAACGTCGCACACCATCTACTCGATTATACCTCGTTTTTTATTTGTTTATTTGCCAAGATGAATTTTCAAACTTAATGTATTCTTCTACTTTATTAGTTGGACAGTGGTTTATTATTAGGTTATATGATTTACATTCTTCATTTGGAATGACATATTGCTTTCTTTCGTAATAATTTGTTTTATTACAAAATAGATAAATCCCTTGAAGGCTATCAATCTTGCTTATACTAACAAAAGATCTACTTCCTGTCTCGCTTCTTTGCGTTCCATTTAATTCAAGTTCTATTTCATTTTCATTTAGTTTTATAATTCTTACTATAGGTTGAAAATCTTTCTCTAAAGCCTCATTAAAAATCAATACATTCTTGTAAATTGAAAACACTGGATCAATTCCATCACAACGATCATACAAATAAAATTCACTTCCTTTCTTACGAATGGTTCTCCATATCTTAGAGTGATTTTTAAAATCAAGCTCTATAAATTTGAATCCTTTGTCCCATTCTTTGATGTAATTCGAAATTAATTCCTCGTTTTGAAATGCGTGTTTACCTTTTGACGTTTTATATATTCTATTTGTTTTAGTAGTATCAATATATAATTGATGAACGTTCATATCTAGTTCTTCAGGACTTGAAATTTCTAATACTGTATCAGCTTCTGTTTTTTGATTAAATTCAATATCGTCAATTTCGTTTTCTTTTATTTCAACATTTTTCTTGTTTTCTTCACAAGATAAAGTTAAACTCATTATAAAAACCAAGATGATTAAATTTCGCATCAATGGGTTTGTTTTTTTAATGTGGTATAACGGTTGGTGTAGGAGATGTGCTGGTGGCGGGTCAGATGGTGGCGATAGCTTTACTACCAGCATAGCCTCTTACACTTTGATATGCACTCGCCTTATACACGTTCGAATCTACGCCTATTTCCCTTTTGATTGCTTGTTCAAGATAACGATTTTATTACGTTTGAAGGAAATTTGATCTTTATAATTTCGCGTCAGAAGGCTATTTGATTTGAAGAGTAGGAGAGGGTTCTTTTGTTTTCTGTTCGAACGATTTTTTCTCAAAGTTTGCTCAGCGGTTGATCGACATTTTTTAAAATGACTTTTACAGCTAGCCAGTCGATTCGAAAATGTGGTCGAATATTTATTTGTACTTATTTTGGTTTATTAAAGTTATTGTTTAGTTGATATGTCATCGCTTCATTTTCCATACACATAACACAATCAGTAAATCATAAAAATACTGATAAGATAAAAAGTCTCAATTCGCAAATGTTATATTTAAAGCAATCAACAAGTAAAAAAGTAAAGACGCTTACGTAATTGCTCTATCTTCTTAATGGCTTAGTTACTCACACGATTTTGATGTATTGGTTCCTTCAATTCAAAGATCGAAAACCAACTTTTGATGCTGATTATAGTTACCTCGTTCAGTAGTTTTTTGAAATTGTAACCATACTTTTAATTTTTCCAAAGGTAAATCAATGATAAGCCGGTCGGCATTTTTGAAATGATCAATTTTGCCCATTGGATTATCAAACTTGGTTTCATAATGGGCAAGTAGAATTGCCTTAAGACTCTGTGTTAAAAGTTGATAGCTTATTTTTTCTTTACAGCTGGTATAAAAATGCAATGCATCTATACCCACCAGAGGTTGAGTAAGTCTAGTTTCTTGTCGTTGATAAAAAGATTTCCAAAATGGATGCTCTAAGGGAAAAATAGAACCAAGAATGCGCTGAGCCTCCTGTTCATAAATTCGGCGTGCCTTGAGCAATATCATTTGAGTAGATTTACTTTGTTGCTGTTCAGATTCGAAATGGAGGTGTAAGGCTGATTTACTAAATTCCCATATCCGATTTATTTTAGCGAATTCTCTCTTTTTAATTATTGGAAAACAGGGCAAAGCAAATTTAATTATGGGAAGATTTAATGCCCCTTTCAAGTATCTCTCTGCAGCTGTAATAATGTCTAGTTCTTTCCATGACAATGGTATTTGCTTGATCGCCATAATCCTTTCTTTGTTGTTTTTTTGGAACATTACTTTAATTTTTTTGATGGTAATAATTTCTTTGACAAATCTTTTAAAAATCAACTTTATAAAACTGCTTGGAAATAAACTGTTTGTTTTCCGTTTGAATATGCAATAGATATTGTCCTTCGGGTAAAGCACTCGTGTCCAACTGAAACTGCTCGGTGGTCACCTCAAACTGCATGATAGCTTGTCCAAGCGTATTATAAATAGTCGCCTGTCCGGTAACATTGGCAATAGTCAAATCACCATATGACGGATTAGGGAAAAGTCTTAGTTCTACATTTTTCGATTGACTCTCCAAAGCAACTACATTCGAGAACTCAAATTGCCCGTCATAATCCAACTGTTTTAAACGATAATAATTCAAACTTGAAATCGCTTGTTTGTCCATGTATCTGTAGTCTTGTATCTCTGTATTGCTGCCGGCAACTTCCACGAAATCTATGGTTTTCCAATTGCGGCCCTCGGTGCTTCTTTGTATTTCGAAGCCAAGGTTGTTTTGCTCGGAGGCAGTTTGCCACCTAAGTTCATTGCCCTCCTCAGTCACCACTCCTTTGAAATAAACCAGCTCAACCGGAAGAGCATCAGTTTGAAATTCAAACGGCCCCATATCTATATCGGCAGTTAGATCAGGATTAGCATTAACAATTCGAACATTATTATCCAAATCGAAGTCGGTAATATTAGGTGCAGTATCATCACCGGTATCGATTGCTGGAGAGGAAACTTGGAGATGCAAATCCCCGTTATTGGTCGGTGCATTATTAAAATCAGGCTGAGATACGAACAACGGATCGCTAAGCTGATTACCTGTACCAGAATATCCACCTTCGACGATGGAGTAGGTGACAGTTGGATTGCCACTACCACCAATTTCATCACTATTCCCCCATAGAATACAATTGGTAACGATTGGGTCGGAGTCATCGTTGTACATTCCACCTCCGTTGTCTGCGAAATTTCCCGAGAAGGAGCAGTTAGTAAGGGATGGGACGGAGTTTTTGTTGAACATCCCACCGCCGTCTTTGCCTGCGAAATTTCCTGAGAAGGAGCAGTTGGTAACGATTGGGTCGGAGATTTCGTTGTACATCCCACCGCCGTCGTTGTCTGCGAAATTCCCTGAGAAGGAGCAATTGGTAACGGTTGGGTTGGAGTTTTCGCTGTACATTCCACCTCCATCGTCTGCGTCATTCCCTGAGAAGGAGCAGTTGATAACGCTTGGGTCGGAGTTTTCGTTGGACATCCCACCGCCTCCGTCGTCTGCGAAATTTCCTGAGAAGGAACAGTTGGTAACGCTTGGGTTGGAGTAGTAGTTGAACATCCCACCGCCATACTGACGTGAACCAGGCCCATTTGCATTCCCTGCTTTAATGGTAAATCCATCAAGAATAGCAGTAGCAGTTAATCCGTTGTCATCATTATTAATAACATGATAACTATTATCGCTGTTATTGATAAAATTGGCTCCGTCATCCTGCATTAAATCACCGCTGAGGATGGTGGGGTTGGCGGTCCAATTTCGTGCGCCACCACCTGTTGGAAATCCGCCGTATATTTCGACATTTGGAAGCATGACGAAAGAAGCATTTCTATTATTATCAGTATATCCAAATCCTTCATCGGGATAATAGGTTCCTGCGGCTACGTGTATTTCCATGACATTGGTACATTCAGAATTGAGTGCATCTTGTAGTTTGGTGAATGCATCTGCCCAACTGCTGCCATCATTTGCTCCTGTGGCATTCTGATCCACGAAAGTTATCGTTTGTCCGTCAGGTATAACCAAGAAGTTACTACTATTGGCATCGTTGGTTGGATTGGTATCGGTATTTCCATTAGGATTTTCAGTACGTACGTTAAACGTATGATGACCTCCACTAACGGGAATTGTTCCGAGTGAATAATCAACTGAAGCTCCCGGTAGTAGCGTACCCGTCCAATTGTCTGTGTCTGGATTTGTACCGTCAATATCGTAAATAATGTCTGTAGAAGTCAGGGGAACGTTGCCGTAATTCGTTAGTGTTACTATAAATTCCGGTTCATCACCACAAAACTGACCGTTGGGAGATACGATGGCGCTTATTCCAGCATCGTCAAAGGTTATGATTGAGGTCCTTAGCTGTAGTCCCGTCCAACCTGAAAATGGTTCACCTGGTCTATGAGCAAAGGTGCCGGAAATTTTACCTTGAGCATTTGGAGCAACATAGGTGAAATTTCCATCATAATCGGAATCCAATGTTACCGGCATTCCCACTCCGTTACCTGCATCATGATTGTTAATGGCGAAATCTGCCGGATTTGTCGGGTTTTGATCCACAAACACCTGACCAAACAAAATCAAGTCATAGGTTTTAGTCGGATCCAATCCACTGATACTCCAATCTAACGAAGGTGTGGGAATAGCGCAACCAGTTGGCGCATTCGCGGCCTGAAAATAAATGGCGGTTTCTCTAAGGCTGTCACTATTAATACCCATAGTAGTACCATATTCGTCTCCATTTTTAAAGGCAAAGGTGATTCCATTGACAATAATACTAGTACTGGTATTGGCAGTACAACAGGTGTTAAAGTCGGCATTTCCAACCTTCAAAGAGTTCCAGAGACCGATTTGACCCGGCATCTCGAGTCCGTCAATGTTGCTTGGTTCGTTTATCGGCACTGGGCTATTAATACCACCAGCCCCACATTTTGCATCATTTTGCATCATATCGAAGGAAATGCTCATGAGGCCTTCAAACACTTCCATAATCTGTATCCCCGACCAACCTGAAAATGATTCACCTGCTCTATGGGTAAAGGTACCGGTAATTTTACCTTGAGCATTTGGAACAACATTGGTGAAATTTCCATCATTATCAGCATCTAAAGTTACTGGCATTCCAATACCGTTACCTGCATTGTGATTGTTAATGGCGAAATCTGCTGGATTTGTCGAGTTGCCATCAATAAAAACCTGACCAAACAAAATCAAGTTATAGGTTTTAGTCGGATCCAATCCACTGATACTCCAATCTAACGAAGGTGTGGAAATGACACAACCATTTGACCCAGCCGGGTCCTGAAAATAAATGACGGTTTCTCTAAGGCTATCACTATTAATACCCATAGAAGTACCATATTCGTCTCCACTTTCAATGGCAAAGGTGATTCCACTGACTGTAATACTTGCATCGGCAGTGCAACAGGTGTTAAAGTCGGCATTTCCGACCTTCAAAGAGTTCCAGAGACCAATTTGACCCGGCAGTTCGAGTCCGTCACTGTTGCTTGGTTCGCCTTTTGGCACCGGAGAAGTCGTACCACCAGCCCCGCATTGGGCATTATTTGCCATCATATCGAAGGAAATGCTGATGGGACCCTGAGCATAGCAGAGTGTGCCAAAGCAAATGAGCGTTACTATAAGGAATAAATTTTTCATGATGGAGATTTTTAAAATGATAGAGTTTTTAAGAATATTAGCTGGGCATGGCATCAGCATTTCTACAATTTTTGTTTGTTCGATACAAAGATGTAGGCATTGGTAAAAATTGCCATCCAGATAGGATTAAAAAGCATCTAATTATGATAAATGGTAGGTAAAAAGCATCTAGTTATGTTTCCTTGAAAAAGGAAAAACAACTATGAGTGATTGATTTTCAATCACTTACGAGTCTCATTGGGTCTGATTCCAAATTCTTCAAAGAATACATCAGAAAAATAAAAAGGAGAGCTAAATCCGACATCATAAGCGACTTCGGAGACATTGAGGTCGGTGGTTTGTAGCAACTTTTGAGCATGATGCAACCGAATGGATCTAGTATATCGGGAAGGAGAATGTCCAGTTAGGGCTTTTACCTTTTTATAGATTTGACTACGACTCATTCCTAGTCCTCGCATGAGCTGAGGCATGCCGAAATCAGCATCAGAAAGCTCTTTTTCAACGAGCCCTCGAATTTTTTGAAGAAAGGCATTTTCAATTTCCAGATGTTGTTGAACAATGTTATCATCGGTGCGTTTTGCTTCCGGATCAGACAAGGTGTCATCCGATACTTGTGAAAATCTGGATTGTAAACGCTTTTGTACGGCTAGCAGATTCTTCAAGATCAATTGCAATTCATCTTCATGAAAGGGTTTGCTTAGATAAGCATCAGCCCCTCGACCTAAACCCTGAAGACGAGCTTCCATATCTGCTTTAGCGGTGAGTAAAACAATAGGAATGTGGCTGGTGCGCTCATCTGTCTTTAAGGATTGGCAGAGTTCGAAACCATCTTTTTTAGGCATCATTACATCACTTACTATTAAATCTGGAGTTTCCTCTAGCGCTTTGTCAATGCCTTCTTCCCCATTCATTGCAATTTCGATATCATAAAATTCCTTTAGGCAAACGATTAAGTAGTGAATGACGTCAGCATTATCTTCAACAATTAAGACCCTTGGTTTATCAGCATTAAAAATATCCTCAGATGAAAGATTTAATTCTGATGGAATTGTAGGAACTGAGTGAGCTGCTGCTAATGACTTGTCTTTTCCCCATTCTGTTTCGTTAGCAAATAGGGCATCGTTTCGAACAGGAAGTAATATGGAAAAAGTGGCCCCCTTTCCTGCTTTGCTTTTTACCTGAATATCACCTTTTATGGCTTTTACGAGTTGGGCAACTAAGGTTAGACCGATACCCGTTCCTTCACCTTTTCGTGTAGAACTATCATCTACTTGATAAAATCGTTCAAAAATGTAGGGAAGTTTTTCTTCTGGTATTCCTACTCCGGTATCCCTAACTGTTATAGATAAAGATTTGTTGGAGTTTGCATCAAGTTGTACATAAATATTTCCTCCATTTGGTGTAAACTTGATGGCGTTGGAAAGTAGGTTGGAATGAAGGCGGGTCATTATTTCTGCATCAAAATCCATCATCAAACTTTCTTCATCAGAAATAAAATGCAGAAGAATTCCTTGAGCTTCCGCATAGCTTATTAAAGACTCCGTTAAGTATCGTAAAAATTTAATAATGTCACCCTGTTTCATTTTAATGACAACAGCACCGGATTCAATTTTACGAAGCTCCAACATTTGATTCACTAAATTCAAGAGTTGATGACTGTTTCTTTTGATTAAATCCTTTTGCTCCTCATTGCCCTTCAATTGGTTGGCTATTCCCGTTATGACGGTTAAGGGTGTTCTAAATTCATGGGTGATATTGGTATAGAATCTGGATTTGAATTCGTCCATTTCCTTTAGCCGAGCGGATTCTTGTTCGACTAATGTCTTTTCTTTTTCTATAGTTTCTTTCTGGGCCTTTATTCGTCGATTTCTGTGATAAAGAATCAGCATAGTTAACAGCGTAGATACCAAGCCTAATAGTCCCCAGATAAATCGACTCCGTTCTTTTTGTTGAATAGTTAAATTAAGAAGGGCAACTTTTTCTTGTTGTTCTACATCCAATAAGCCTTCTGTATAACTCAGCTTTTCGATTATAGACTGCGTTTCCAGACTATCTTTTAGTTTGTAAAATTTAGTTGCAACATCAAAATAATTTGTATGGTCATTACGTGCTTCATAGATTTCTAGTAAATATCCTCTTGCCATCTGCAAAAGTTCGACATCGCCAGCAGCAGCATATCTTTCAAGCTCCAAAGCAAATTTTTTAGCATTCATTAATTCTCCCTTTCCCAGGTATGAATCGCAGAGTGCTTCTAAAATTTTCTCAAACTCAAAACTTGGATTGGTCTTCCTTGCTTCATATATAAGTAATAAGATATCAATGGCTTGATCATACCGACCTTCTTCTATATGAGTTTCTGCCTGGGCTGCAGTGAAATGGGCAATAAAAACTTTATGCGCTATCTTCTCGGCAATCTCCTTCCCCATGTCTCTGTATTTTTTGCGATCTTCTAACATCCTACTCCGGTCACTCAGACCGATAAGGGCAAATAGCTTTCCTCTTTCATCTCCTATCTGATCTTTAAGCGCTATAGACTTTTTGTAGTACGCTATGCCTTTGGTGGTATCATTGACCATAAAATGAGAATTAGCAAGATTGTTAGCAATAACCGCTTCTGCATTGATGTTTCCAGCTTCGCGAGCGCCCACCATAGCCAAGTTTAGATAATCAATACTATTAAGGTAATCACTTTGCTGTTGGTATACTCTTGCTATGTTGTTATAGGGTTTATATAATTGGTCTCTTCCAATTTTAATAACCTTTTTATAATAAAAAATAGCACTATCTAATGTACCCACCCTTTCCTGGTGCATGCCCAAAAAATTGTAAAATATGGTACTGTCTGCCTTTGCAGTTGCATATGCTAGTCCTTGCTTAGCTACAATTCTTAGAGAATCATATTTTGATTGATAATTGTAAATATGTGCTTTGGTTCTGTATGCTTTCGATAGCCCATTTTCAGAGTTTTGACTGCGTGCCAGTAGTAGCATCTCTTCAGACAACCTGATACTTTTTTCAATCTTAGAAGGAAACAACTCATTAAATAGCTTGTTCATAAGTAGTATCTTGTCAACATCTTGGGCCTGTTGGATAAGGTTCTCCAAGCTATCTATTTTGGTATCGGCCGATAACTGGAAAGGATAGATTAAAACCAATAGTGTTATGGCAGACACGAATGTTGAGATCAACTTATTCATAAAGTTGGGGATTTATTAAAGAAGATGTTCAAAAGTTAGTTGAAATTTAAGAGGTTCTCTTAGCTATTTTTGCA
>CAYXQH010000216.1:0-8790 GCA_964467425.1 uncultured Saprospiraceae bacterium | reverse complement strand
TACAAAGAAAAAGACTAGTCGTTACGGCTGGTCTTTTTTAGTTTAAAAGAATTAGAAATAGATGTATACAATGTATGCTATTATATAGTGATAAAAATAGCTGTTTTGAAATAATTCCAATCTTGATCTTTCTAGTAATAACAGAAAATTTTTCAAATATAGTAGCCTTTAAATTCATTTTCAAATCTGGAAAAGTTCCTTCCCAAAAGGAATCTTTTTAACGTTAAAAACGCTTCTTTTTTATAGCATCTCAAGTTTTATGATAATCGCTTATGTTAATCATATTGCATGATACAATTAAAAGAATAGTACGCCGTTTTGAAATAGATATATTTTTTCATACCTTTAAATTCTAAGCCTGTTAGTTAGATTAAACATTAAAATAATTAATAGGTAATTCGCGTTTAAAATGTATTAACAGATTGTTCTAATCTGTTAGGTTTCTAATTCCAGTCGTAAATTGATGTGGGTTAATTGGCGAAGCTGTGCCCTATTGACTATAGAATTTAAGATTCTATATATAATAATAACTTTCCGGTTTGCTACTGCCTTACTTACTATTGCTATAATTTTAACCTTCTAATCATTTATCATGTATCCTACATTTCATCTAGGCTGTATGTGAAAAAGTAATTTTTATACTCTTATTTTCTTCCTATATATTTCTTATGCTAAAAAAGCCTTACAATCGCTTGTTTGCGGTTTTATCGGCATTTATCAGTAATGAAAGTGGCTTGCTTCTAATGAGCCACACTACCTCTTTACATTACTAAAAGATGAAATAAAGACATTAATTAATGAGTGTCTTTTAGCTGGCTTGTAACAGAGTAGTCTTGTCTCAGCGTATTTGTTTTTAAATCAGAAAAAATTTCTTAAAGAATTGATAGAGGGTAAAATATAAGGTATTAAATATATGGCTATGTTCAGTTCTTTACAACAAAAAAGGAATGATTACTAGCTTTTTCCAACGAACATTTTTCTACTTATTTTTTGAGGATTATCCTGTTTATCTGTAGTTGTCTACATCGGGAATACTTACCTAAAAAACTACAGTCTATTTTCGAAATTAGATTTTAATACTAAGTTTATTATGACTTTTAAAAGTAAAATAATTTCAGATTATTGGGTCAATAAATTGAAAAAGCAATCCGTTGCTCAAAAAGAACAATTTCAGTTGACTACCACAAAAAAGTTATTAGTCTCCAAGGACAAACTAGGATATTTTTACAAAATATCTAATGGAAACCTAATAGCAGAGTATACTATTTTATGCTCTATTTATTCAGCCTTATTACAAAGGTATTTTGACTCAAGTCATTTTATCTATTCGGCTCAGATCGGAAATGTAAACAGGCCTGTATTGTTAGACACAATAATAATAGAAAATAAAAGCCTGAAAGAGTATTTACAGCAAGTCAAACAAGAAGTTCAGGAAGCTTATAAGTATGCAGACTATGGTGATGATTTATCAATAAGTAAAGAGTTTAAAAACTATACTCCTTTTGGATTTTCATATAATACAACAGAAGAGCAAAATGAAATACCTTTCTTTCTTCAGATAAATAAAACTGAATTAGGATTAACTATTGCTATTTCATTTTCTGAAGTTTTTAAGAACTTTCAGGTAGTAAATCATTTTGCACAAAATGTAGAATCATGGTTGATCAATCTGGAAGATTATTTAGAAAAAAGAATTTATAAAATATCTACGCTTTCCGAGGAAGAAAAACAGGAAGTATTAACGGTATTTAATAGTACTGATGTTCCATTTCCATTTGAAAAAACTATAACTGATCTTTTTGAAGATCAGGTGCATAAAACACCTGAGAATGTTGCTCTTGTTATTCAAAATAAAACATACACTTATAAAAAGCTGAATCAAGAAGCAAATGCATTGGCTTCTTATCTTATTGAAGAACATGGAATTAATGTAAATGATTTAGTGGGCGTAAAACTAGAAAGAAGTGAAAAATTAATTGTTTCGCTTTTAGCTGTCTTAAAGACCGGAGCTGCATATGTTCCTATAGATAAAAACTATCCTGAAGAAAGAATCAAATATATTGAAAATGACAGTCAGTGTAAATTAGTAATAGAAGATGACTTAGATTTTTTTACAAAAAAGAATACACAATATTCTAAAGAAAATATTGCTGTTGAAAAAGATGCTAAAGATTTAGCATATATAATTTATACCTCAGGGACTACAGGGAAGCCTAAAGGCGTAATGATTACCCATCAAAATGCTGTTGCAATGATTTGTTGGGCTCAAAAAGAATTTGATCTTGATAAGCATGATATTGTATATGCTGTAACGTCACATTGTTTTGATTTATCGGTCTATGAGATTTTTTATACATTATCTACCGGCAAAAAAATAAGATTACTGCAAAATGCCCTTGAAATAGGAGACTACCTTGACAAGGATAAAAAAATCCTTATCAATACTGTACCATCTAGTATGCGAAGCCTTATTGAAAAAGGGTTTGATCTTCAAAATGTTGCAGCGATAAATTTAGCTGGAGAACCATTTCCTGTTGATATTGGCCAGACACTTCTTTCAGAAACCCAAGCAGATATTAGAAATCTATATGGCCCTTCAGAAGACACTACCTATAGCACTTATTACAAGCTTTCTAAAGGAAAAAAATATATAACAATTCCGATAGGGAAGCCATTGCATAATACCCAAGCATTCATTTTAGATACAAATCTTGAATTAGTTCCTCTCGAAGTTACAGGGAAATTATATTTATCCGGACTAGGAGTGACCAAAGGGTATTTAAACAGGGAGGAATTAACTTCACAAAAATACATACCAAATCCTTTTATTAAAGGAGAACGCATGTATGATACAGGGGATTTAGCTTACTGGATGCCCGATGGTAATATTGGATTTTTAGGAAGAAAAGATCATCAGATTAAACTTAGAGGTTATAGAATTGAACTAGGAGAAATTGAAAATGAAATGCTAGATTTTTCAGATGCAATTCAAAGAGTAGTTGTGTCTGTAAAAGAAGTAAAGTCAGAAAAAGTATTAGTGGGATATTATGTTGGAGGAAAAGGGGTAAACAAATCTTCTTTGCGCAGCTACCTGGCTCTAAAGCTCCCTTCTTATATGATCCCAAGTTATTTCGTCAAAATAAATAAAATTCCGTTAACACCCAATGGAAAAATAAACAGGGATGCTTTGCCTGAAGTCTCTACGAGTAATAGTATTAAATCAACATTTGTTGCACCTCGAAATAAAGTAGAAGAAGAGTTAAAAGAGATTTGGGAAGACATTACCGGGATTGATAATATTAGTGTAAAAGATGACTTTTTTAAATTAGGAGGGCATAGCCTGGTTCTTTCCAAATTGTTGAATACCTATCACAAAACATTTAACGTAAAACTTAGATTACAAAATCTATATAATAGGACTACTCTTGAAGAGCATGCATATTTAATTCAAAATGGTGACAAACAAGAGTACAAAGAAATTTTAAAAACTGCTGAACAAGAACTTTATGAACTTTCTTTGACTCAAATGCGCTTTTGGTTGATCTATAAGATTCAAGGGAAATCCAAGGAGTTTAATATGTTCAGGTTGTTTGATCTTCCCGAAGAATTAGATCATACTATTTTAGAACAGGCATTCAATGATTTGTTACTTAGACATGAAGCATTAAGAACAGTCTATGTTGATTCAGTCGACAAGCCAAAGCAAAAAATTATTCCATTTCAGAAAATAATAATTCCAAATTTCGCTTCTGAAGAAGAAGCTATTTCATCTGTATTTGATCATGAATTTGACTTGGAAGAGTATCCCTTATTTAGGATAGGGATTTCTAATCAAGAGGAACAAAGTAAATTGTTTTTCAATGTTCATCATAGTATTTGCGATGGTTGGTCTCAAAGCATTGCCATCCGGGATATGCTGGAAATTTATGAAGCGAAAATATCGAATACTCCCGCAAACTTACCCCAACTGTTTATCCAGTATAAAGACTATGCAGTTTGGCAAAATGAAACTACTGAAACGCTATGGTATACTCAGCAAGGGGATTATTGGAAAAAACAATTATCCGGGAAATTATCTTATTTGCAATTACCAACAGATTATAATATCTCTTTAAAAACAAAAAATACTAATTCCGGATACTATACGATTTTTCTGGATAGCGAAGCAAAACAAAAAATTACAAGAATTGCAAATGAGAACGCTGTAAGTATCTTCGCCTTTTATATTACGGCGATGAAAATTTGGATACGCCGTTTAACTTCACAAGAAGATGTAATAATAGGAGTTCCTTCTGCAAATCGTAATCATCATCAACTCAAAGATATAGTAGGATGTTTTTTGAATACTTTAATGCTTCGAAACACAGTTGATCCCGATGAGACTTTTTTAACCTTCCTCAAAAAAGTCAACCAAACATTATTAAAAGCTTTAGAAAATCAAAACTATCCGTTCGAACAAATTTTAGAGGATTTAAATATTGCAGCAGAAGACAGACGGTTTCCAATAAGTCCGGTATTTGTAAATATGTTGGACTTTGATGCGAATACGGAAGAGATAATAGATGATTTTTCTGCTACTCATGGTCAGATTCAAGCAGCACCAAAGTTTGATATTGAGTGTTATCTCAAAAGTTTCCAAAACGGACTAATGATAAAAACCGTTTATAACAGTGAAAGATTTAAACCGGAATCTATTGAGTACTGGATATCTGAAATTATTTCTATCATTCATCAAGTAGTAGAAAATAATTCTATAAACATAAAATCGCTAAACATATTCGATAATGCTATTGAAGAAGTTTTAGATCCTTTACCAAGCAATGATTTTGAATTCTTTGAAACGGAAGAAATATATCAAAATGTTGCAAAGCGCTTTGAAAATCAGGTCGATAAATATCCTGATCACATTGCAGTCCATTCAAAAAATAAGAGATTATCCTACCTGGAACTGAATGCTCATGCCAATCAACTTGCTAACCAGATTTTGGATGAAGTTGATCCTCAGACCGAACGGATTGCCTTACTGCTTAATCATGATGAAACTTGTGTGATTGGAATGTTGGGCGTATTGAAATCAGGTTTTTCTTATGTCCCTATTGATGTAGACAATCCTAATAACAGAATATTATTCATTTTAAAAGATTCAGGTTCAAATATATTGATATGCAATCAAAAAACTTATGGAAAAGGAAAAGAACTACAATCTCTTTATCCAGGATTAAAAGTAATTTGTCTTGAGGAAGAATCTGAAGAAACGGTTAATTTGAATAAACACATTGAGCCATTTTCAGAAGCGTATGTGTTATATACCTCAGGGTCAACAGGCAAGCCAAAAGGAGTTATTCAGACGCAACTGAATATGCTACATTATATTCGTGTCTATACAAATAATTGCCACATTTCAAACAAGGATAATTTAAGTGTATTTTCAACATATACCTTTGATGCTTCCATAAAAGATATTTACGGAGCCATTTTAAATGGTGCTACGGTTTCCATGTACGATATGGAAACGGATGGATTATCAAATTTAGCAGACTGGTTAGCAGATCAACATGTAAGTATCATGCATATGGTTCCAACGCTTTTCAGGTATTTTATTAAAGAATTAGAAGATAATAGAATATTAGAATCTGTTAGGTTATTGGACATGGGAGGAGAAGCCTCTTATCATTCCGATTTTCAATCTTTCAAAAAGCATTTTCCGCAGGGAGCCTTTTTTGTAAATGATTATGGACCTACCGAAGCAACCATTATATCTCAAAAGTTTTTGACACATTCATCCGAATGGGACAGTACCAATATATCGCTAGGTAAGCCTGTTGTAGATACAGAAGTTTTTATTTGGGATGAAAACCAGAAGGAAAAAGGAATTTATCAGATTGGTGAAATTGTATTCAAAAGTAAGTTCATTTCACTGGGATATCTGAATCGAGAAGAACTCACTCGGAAGGCATTCATTTCTAACTTAAATGGAGAAGAAAAAAGAATATACAAATCAGGTGATATTGGACGGATGTTGCCCAATAAAGAAATCGAATTCTTGCACCGAAAAGACTCACAAGTAAAATTAAACGGATTACGAATTGAACTTCCTGAAATTGAATTTCAATTGGAGCAATTACAGAGCGTTCAACAAGCAGTAGTAATGCTTCGGGAAATAGATAAACGAAACTTCCTCACAGCATATTTAAAAGTAGAAGAAGAATTAAATCCGGATCAAATAAAAAGCACTTTGAAGGAGTTGATTCCGAGGTATATGATCCCTTCTGTTTATATTTTTATGGAAGAATTTCCATTGACCAGAACTGGAAAAATTGACAGGAAATCGCTTCCAATCGCTACCTTATCTGATATAAAAAAGACGCCATATAAAGCACCGGAAGGTGAACTAGAATATCGCCTGGTTGAAGTTTGGGGAGAGATATTAAAAATAGAAACGAAGTCAATAGGCGTTCATGATAACTTTTTTGAATTAGGCGGACACAGTTTGAATATGAACAAAATGCTCAATTCACTAAAAGCAGAATATAAAGTGAACTTTAATTACGAAGAATTCTATTACCAATCAACCATTAAATATTTGGCAATGCATATTGAAAACGTATTGGCTATGGAGGTTAATGATTCAATTACTGTCAACAAAAAAATAATCGTATAAATTAAATGAAAACACCGAATTTAATTAAATACTGCCGGGATAATGGAATTCTTATTGAATTGCATGGAGATAAGCTCGGGCTCAATATTGTAAAAGAAAATGTTGATGAATCTCTAATTGAACTTATAAAAGAGAAGAAGGAAGAAATCATCAACTATCTAACAACTATTTCACAGGATGTTTCCGTTGAGGCAATTCCAAAAGCTGAGCCTAAATTATATTACCCCATTACGTCCTCTCAATTCAGGTTTTGGATATTATGTCAAATAGAAGCTATTAACCAGGCTTATAATTTACCTATTGTCGTTAAAGTTAATGGAGACTTACAACTAGGAAGCCTTAAGAAAGCTGCCTATAAGGTTATTGAAAGACACGAGGTATTAAGAACCAGGTTTGTAGAAACTTCAAGTGGAGAAATTGCTCAGACGATTGATGGTTTAGATAAATTTACTGATGTATTTAATTATGAAAAAGCAAATGAAAATTCATACAAAGAAATTATAGATTCCTATGTTTCTGGTACTTTTGATTTGAAGAATGGCCCTTTGTTTAGAATTGGAGTCGTAGAAAGAGCTCCCGATACCTATTACTTCTATTTTAATATTCATCATATAATTTCGGATGCCCGGTCTCTGGAAATACT
This sequence comes from uncultured Saprospiraceae bacterium, assembly GCA_964467425.1. Classification (GTDB taxonomy): domain Bacteria; phylum Bacteroidota; class Bacteroidia; order Chitinophagales; family Saprospiraceae; genus JAHDHW01. The sequence continues at coordinate 1,486 of CAYXQH010000216.1, read as the reverse complement.
CATTAAAGAACTTTTTGTAAGCTATAATGGAATTATAAAAAATGAGGAATCTGAGTTACCTGTACTTAATATACAACATAAAGATTATGTAGAATGGTACAATAACAATTTTAAGTTAGAAAAGGAAGAAGAATATTGGCTAGAAAAATTTTCAGGAGAAATACCTGTTCTTAATTTGCCCACCTCTTTCCCTCGGCCATCTTTGAAAACGTATAGTGGCGCTAATTATGAACTTTCTTTGAAAGAAGATATTCTTCGGAAACTAAAACAATATGCTAAAGAAAAAGCATGTACACCTTTTATGGTTTTATTATCCTCATTAAATGGAGTACTATCGAGATATGCACAACAAACAGATATTGTTTTGGGGACTCCGGTATCCGGACGTATGCATCCTGAATTGGAGAATCAGGTTGGGCTGTATATTAATACCTTACCAATAAGAACTTCTTTTTTTACAAATACAACCTTTAATGAATTAGTCGATATTCAAAAAGAATGCCTGCAAGAAGCTTATTCTAATGCAAATTATTCCTTTGGAGATTTAGTAAATAAGTTAGATATACCAAGAGATATAAGCAGATCTCCACTATTTGATATTTTGGTAACGCATCAACGAAATGACGAATTAAATGAATTGAATTCAGGGTTGGATGGTCTGGAATGTGTTGTAGAAAAAGAATCTGAAGCAAGCAGCAGTAAATTTGATATGACTTTCAAATTTGTTGAAGGGAAAGAATTTTTAAACCTGGTTTTGGAATATAATACAGATTTGTACAGCAAATCCTATGTAGAAAATCTGGCAAATAATTTATGGAGCTTTTTAGAAAATGCACTGGAGAATGCACAAACACAAGTCGCTGAAATTGAATATATAACTAATAACCAAAAGGATGAAATACTAAATCAATTTAATAATACTCAACTTAACTATAATAGTAGCGAATTAATTACTGATTTGATTGCTGTTCAGGCAAATGAAAACGCTGATGACATTGCCTTGGTTTGTCAAGGTAAAGAGATTACTTTTGGCGACTTACATTTTAAGTCAGATTCATTTGCAACTTATCTGCTAAACAAAGGAATTACCCCAAATTCTTTTGTTGGCGTTTGTATGGGAAGATCTATTGAAATGGTTGTTGCCATTTTAGGAATACTAAAAGCAGGAGCTGCATATGTGCCTTTAGATCCCTTTTATCCGATTGACAGAATAGATTATAGTCTAAAAGATAGCAATACCCAGTTTGTTATTGTTGATGATTTTACGAAAGATATTATTGGAAATAAAGTAGAAAGAATCAATATATCGAAAGAAGATTGGATGGCTGTACAAGTAGAGAAGTTGCCTGAGGTTAAACCAACAAATCTGGCTTATCTAATTTATACATCAGGTTCAACAGGAAGACCCAAAGGAGTAAAAATAACACACAAAAATTTATTGAATTTTGTGGTAGGAATGAATGAGAGATTAGAAAATACTTCTCAA
>CAYXQH010000215.1:0-8801 GCA_964467425.1 uncultured Saprospiraceae bacterium | reverse complement strand
CCATGATTAATCCTAAGTTTCTTTTATCAGCGTCAAGGGTCATTCCTAAATGATCGGGAAAATAGATTGCATCCATCAAAAAAGCTCTAAATATACCTGGAGGGACATCAACTTCTTCTTCCAGATTAAACATAAGTACACTATGTATGTGTATATCCTCTAAGTATAATTTTCCTTGTTGAAGTTTTAAAGCAGTTAGTTTGTCACTATATGCTTTTCCCTTTAATCCTCTTTTGCTTAATCCTTCTTGCAACAGCCCATTAAAAAATTGCAAAATCTCTGCTTCAATTTTCTTATCATCATGAATAGGGCCCAAGTGAATAAAAATATTCACCTCTTTATTAATTGACTTTACTTGTTCTAAGGTCTTCTCAATTAAAAAATTGATGTAGTTTACCTGTGAATTTTCTGAATGAAAACGTACTGAAGTCTTTGGATCCGACAAAGAAGGATGAAAGCTTCTGATTGCTTTTTCAAAACTTTGAACTTGCCAACCTCCAATAGATGATCCTATATTAACTTCAAGCACTTTAAAGCCTTTGTCAGAAAAAGTTAAATCCAAGCGACATCCTGTTTCAATTTTCTTTTCATGGCATGCCAGTGCGTATTGAGCCAACACTTCATTCCCTTCGAAATAATAATCTGCTATTTTCTTAATATCATTATTAAAATATAGTTCAGGTATTCTTTGTATCAAGGCTGGTAACTTTACACAGATTTCACTCAACTCTGCAGCAGTAGCTTTATTTATAATAACCGGCCAAGAATTTACTGGATAGATGTAGGTTTTAAAAGTATCGGGTAAATTATGTTCAGCTGGATTAACCCAAGCCGGAAAATCCCCTGTTGATTGTTTTTCGAATACATCAAAAATATCCGATAATATTGTTTTTTCTGTACTAATGTTTATCATCGTTGATCTTACTTAAGAATTTATTAAATAGATATTATCCCCCAATACATCATGTAAGTGAGCAGGAGAATATTTGAAAAGATTACTGAAAAAACGATACTCCTATTTGTTATTTTCTTGATACTAAATACAAAGATAAATAGGGTAAGCACTACGAGTATTAAGAAGACTATTCCGATAGTAATTAAATAAGCATAGTTCTGAGGTAAACCAAAAGCCAGAATAAAAAAATTGGTTTTTGAAACTTCTGATAATGCTGCAAACAAACCTATCAAAGAAATCAGACCTAATATTGAGGAAACTATACTCAGCCCTCTGACAATATTATCTGGTCCGCCTTTATATTTTTTCCTTAGGATCAAAAAGAGAAACACAAAAATGAAAGCAGTCATAATCCCAACAGCAATCCCCAGAGGGGCTATAAATAGCAAATTCATTTCATTTAGACTACCTCCCATTTTTGAAACTCCAGAGTTTACAGCTATGTCTTTTACAATCTCCACCTTCTTTGCTTTTTTAAAAGCATGCATATCCGGTTTTAAATTGGGGTTATTAAAGAATGAAGTGGTCATGGAACTTCCAATTCTGGTAAAACCAGGAATGTGTCCATAAGTATGAGCTGGAATGGAATAAGCGTCTTTAAAATTTCGAACAACCACTTCGCTTTCAGGGGCAGGAGTAATAGGATCATATTCGCCTGAAAAAATCAAAACAGGAAAGGATGTATTTTTTAAATTAGCTAAATCATAATTCTTCAATAATGAATCCGGTTTATTTATATTCCACTTATCACAAACGCTAAAATCGGATTTATAAAAAGAGAGTCCTCCATTTAGTTTTTCATATTGAGAAACATCCAATTGGTAAGCTGAAAAATCGTTAATGGGTAAGGCTTCGTTACAACTTACGCAATAATACACCCCATAATCCATTGCGATAAGCGTGGCAAAAGCGGGAACTAAATTTCCTAAAACTTTTTGATTTTTTTCTTTGAATTGGTAGATAAGTAATGGAATGACTTCCACAAGTTGTTTGTTGTATAAAGCTTGCTGGATAGCGAATTTGAAATCCTCGGAATTAAATGTAAAACTTTCTTCTTCAACCAGCCTTTTTTCCACGTCTACAGTAATGGGATTCTTTTCCATTTCTGCTATTAACTCATAGTAGGTTTCTTCTAAGCGGGGATACTCCTTGTTACATTCCAAGTCATTCTCACAAGCCTCAAAAACTTTTTTGAGACTATTCATGTAGTTGCTTGTATTTTTAGAATAATAGGTTGCTAAATCCAGAATTGAAGAATCCAGAATAAGTGTTTTGATATCCTCTGTAAACATACTAGCATATACTTGAGCCATATGTGTACCATACGAAGTGGCATATACATTCCAGTTCTTATATCCTAAATGCTGGAGTATAGCATGCAAATCTTTTGCTACGGAAACACTATGATATGCATCGATAGCTATGCCATTTTTGATCAATTCTTGTTTACATGACAAAACAAGATTGATTTTTTGATTTTCATCTTCTTCTTCCGATTGATTTTTTGCTAAAACTCCCAATAATTCTTTTCCTAATTCAGGACATAGTCTAGGTTTTGAAAATCCTGTTCCCCTTATATCAAACAAGACAATATCATGGTTTTTTCTTAAAGCATGATTTCTCCAAAACCAAATATTCTGTATTCCACCTGCTCCGGGACCACCTTGAACAAATACAGCCGCCGGCGCATTTTCAGTTTGTTGGTGGTTTTTAAGAACAGCGACCGCTATTTTAATAGTTCTACTTCGTTTACCTTCCCATTCCTCAGGAACTGATAAGTATCCCCAGGTAATGCTACTATCTTGTTTTAGCACTTCCGAATAATTATAAAAAGTCTCCACTGCTTCAAAAGAAGCCTTTTCTTGACCTGTTAAAACATTGGTTATGAGAAAAAGTAATACTGAAATAGATAAAATAATCTTTTGAAAAATTTTCATGATCTGGTTTTATTACAAAGGCTTAAAAGTTAAAATCAATGTCTATTGCCTCTTCTTTTTCAAAGGCAAGATCAATGTCTATTAATTCTATTGGTTGTTGTATATTATGAATTATATCCTTCAGGAGTTTTTCAAATCTGTGGATTAAAAGAGTCATTGTTTCTTTATTATACTTACTTGTATCATAAAGAATACAACCCCTGAGCACCCCTTCACTTAGAGCAAAATCTACTAGCATTGGTATGCGATTATATTTTGCAATTACCAGTCTTGGTTTTACGGTTAGGGTATCGGTAACTTCGATTTCTCCGTAATTAAACGTTTGATTTTGCAGCACAAAAATAGCTTCGAAACGGAGGGTATTTAGTACATCTTCCGGTATATCCTGATGCTCATCTATATCCAGTAGATCCTGGTGAATTGCTTCAACTACCGACAGAAATGAATCTGATGGTTTTATCCTCGATACTAAAGGGAGTGTTTTTACAAACATTCCAATATGATTATTCAAACCCGAAGATGTTCTTCCTGAATTAATAGTTCCTAAACATATACTATCCAGGCCGTACATTTTGTGGAGCAAAACATGAAAAGAAGCCATTAATAAAGTATGAAGGGTTATGTTATTTTTAATAGCTGTATCATTCAGCGTATTTAAACATTCTTTACTCCAGCTAAAAGAATATAATTCTCCTCTATATTTATCTTCTACCAATTCTTCGTGATAAGGTATTAAGGCCTTCCACTCATATCCATCTAAATAGTTTACCCAAAAGTCCCTGTTAATTACCTCGTTTTCTGTTTGAAGATTATTTTGCCACACCGCATAATCTTTAAATTGATATTTCAACTGAGGAAGTTCAAGATTACTTCCCTCAACAATCGACTTATACCGATTGACTATTTCTTTTATCATTAATTCCAAAGACCAACCATCTACAATTATATGGTGTGTACCAAAAACAAATAGATCATCTCCATCATGAATACGAAAAACTGCTACCCGAATGAGTATATCATTAATTAAATCAAATTGCTTATTTGCATACTCCTCTAAATAATTTTCATATTCTGCAGTAGACATGAAGAACTCTTCAACTTCGAATACAACTTCATCTTTGCTTTTTATTTTTTGAAACGGTATCCCATTTACTTCAATAAAATTTGTGCGTAATATTTCATACCTGTCAATTGAGGCCCTAAAAGAATCCTTTAGAATCCCTGCATCCAATTCTCCTGTAACCGTATAGGCGCCAAACATATTATAAGCTACAGATCTTTCTGCCTGTATGGATGCCAACCATATTGTATATTGTGGAAAAGTAGCAGGATAGTAAGGTCTATTCTCAACCAAAGAGATCACCTTGTTTTTTGTCGTCTTTTTATTCTCGATATAATTCGCTAATGAAATGATATCTGGATAATCAAATAGATCTTTTAAGGATAAACGATGTTTAAAATCGTCCTCTATATATCCTATAAGTCTAATTGCATTTAATGAATGGCCTCTTAAGGCAAAGAAGCTATCGGAAATATTAAATGCACTTTTAGTTTGAAGGGCTTTTTGGAAATGCTTATATAATTTTCTCTGTATTTCATTTTCTGGTTTTTGAATCTTCTTAGAACCCTTAATGGCAATTTCTCGCTGAGCTAATTCTTTTCTGTCCACCTTTTTATTTGGCGTAAGCGGAAATTCCTTAAGCCAAACTATCGTATGAGGGACCATGTAATCAGGTAACTGATTCCTCAAAAAACTAATTATAATATTGTTTTTCACAGGTTTCTTCTCAGGGATTAGAAAAGCTGCTAAAAAGGCAGTCTGATCTTTCTTTTTCTTACCAATAACTATTGATGCTTCTATTGTTTCAATAGCATTAAGTTGGGCTTCAATGTCTCCTAACTCTATTCTGAAACCTCTTATTTTTATTTGTAGATCGTTTCTACCTAAAAAAGATATTTCTCCATCTGAATTCCATTTCCCCAAATCCCCCGTTTCGTATATGTATTCTTTTTCATTAAAAGGGTTAGGAATAAATTTCTTCTCCGTTAAAGCCTTATTTGCGGAATACCCTTTAGCAAGTCCGTCTCCACCGATATATAGATTTCCTTCTGTATTAACAGGTAATAATTGTTTGTAAGAGTCAAGAATGTAAAAGGAAGTGTTTTGAATAGGCTTGCCTATATTTGAGGCTTCTGAAGGATGTTTTATTAACTTGACACTAGACCAAATAGTGGTCTCTGTCGGACCATACATATTCCATAAAGAATGAGTTGTAGATAACAATTTTTGTGCTAGTGCTTCACTCATTGAATCTCCCCCACATAAAACTTTTAGATTGCGATCTCCTTTCCAACCTTCACTAAATAACATCTGATAAAAACTTGGCGTTGCTTGTACAATGCTTGGTTGAATATTTAGTAGATCTTCAATAATAAGTTTTGGATTTTGCAATGTTTCCCGATCTGCAATATACAAGGATGCTCCGGATATTAGTGGCGCAAAAAATTCAAGAATTGAAATGTCAAAAGACGGCGTTGTTACGGAATAAAATAAATCATTAGCTGTTAATCCCGGTCTGTTCTGAATACTCAATAAAAAATTGAGTAGTGACCTATGTCTTATCTCGACACCTTTTGGTTTTCCTGTTGATCCGGAAGTATAGATAATATATGCCGTTTCTTTTGATGAAACATCTGGAAGGCTGATTTCATCACTGCTAAGGGCTACTAATTCGCCCGCATCAATAAAGTCGGTTTTTAGATTAAGAACTTCTTGATCCTTTATTGATCCAATGATAGTTTTAGTTTTACTATGTTCTATGATGTATTGGAGTCGATCTTTCGGGAAGGTAGGATCAAGAGGAATATAAGGTCTTCCCGATTTCATAATTCCTAATAAAATGAGTACCATATCAGCTGATCTATCCATGAGGACAGCAATTGGTAATTCATTATCTTTCTCAAAGCGTTTATATAAAAAAGAGGCAATATTATCAGACTTTGCTATCAATTCTTTATAAGAATATGATGTGTGTTTATCTCTGATAGCTATTTTGCTGGCATCTTTTAATGCCGCATCTTCAATACTTGATAATACTGTTTTGGAAATATCATAAGGCGTTCTTGTATTGTTAAATGAGTTTAACAAGGTTTCCTTTTCCTGAGCAGATAGAAAATCATATTCCTGTAATTGTTTTTCCGGGTTTTCCAAAACATCCTCGAGTAACTCCGTAATATGAGTCCCTACTCTATCAATTTCAGCTTCGTCAAAATAGTTTATGTTATAATCAAGATCAATTTTAACGTCCTCTGACTCATCAAATTCTCTAATATAAATTGCCAGACCCGTTCTTTCTGACTCATGTGTCAATGGAATTACTCTGGTTTCTGTATTTAAAAAATGATTAGAATAATCCTGTTTTTCGTAGGAAAGCGTAATGTTAAATAAGTTTCTCTTTTTACCTACCAAACCTAATTCATTCACTAACTTTCCTAAGGGAAATCGTTGGTGTCGATAATCGGAACGTAACTGTTGTCTTATTAGCTCCAAAAAAGCGTAAAAGGTAATTCCTCTGTCAACTTTTATCTTCAAAGGAGAAATCCCCATAAATAATCCAACGGTCCTTTTAAATTTTGCGGAACCTCTGTTAAGTACAGGCACCCCAATTACCAGTTCTTCTTTTTGATGTTTTTTTGAAAAATATAAGAATAGTAAACCTAGTATAAAATGAAAAGTAGATGCCCTACATGTTTTGGAAACCTCTATCATTTTATTGTAGGTACTCCTTTTTATGAATAGTTCTTTACGTTTACTTTTGTTAATATTCTTTGTTTCATCTATTTTATTTAATAGAGGGTCAGGTAAAGCTTCAAACTTTTTCGTCCAGTATAATGCATCCTTTTTATAATCATCTGATAATGCATATTCAGCATCATTCTCACCAAAATCACGATATCTGTAAGGATATTGAGTTTCGATTTTACCTTTTGTTGCCAATTCATTATAATTAAGTACTAGTCTTTGAAACATAAGAGAGGTGCCCCAGCCATCGGTAATTATATGATGGTATTTTGAATAGAGGTAATGAAGTTGTTCATTAACTTTTAAAAGTACAAACCTGTGTAACAAGCGATTTTCTTCAAATTGAAAGGCTTTTTGAAAATCGGATTTCATAAACTCTTCAGCAGTATCTTTTGGAAAGTTTTCTTTCGAAAAGTCAATAAACTCCAATGCAGAATCATACTCTTCCAGAAATACAATTTCAACATTATCATCCTTAGCATGAATTAGGCCTCTATATGCATCATGCTGATTTATTAAAGCTATATAAGCTTCATTTAAAATCTTATACGTAATCGTTCCTTTGATAACTATTTTAGCTCCAATATTATAAATGGGTTCGCCAGCATAAAATAATTGTTCAAAATAGACATCTTGTTGGGGAAGGGTTAATTTCATTTCTTAAGTTGTTAATGTTTAAAAAGAAAACCTGTTTCACTTTTTTCATTATATCCCTCGCAATGGCACGAGTGCATTCTATTTTTGTGTCAAACAAAAAATAGTTTGAAATAGAATATAAGTGGAAGTATGATTTAGAAAAGTGAAGCGGTCTAAAACAGGAAGATAAGCTATCTTAGAATTTGGTTTTTTAGTGCGTTCTCAAGTAGTACTTTATGTCCAGATTTGGTCCAGGATATTTTCTTCTTTTTGCATTTCTATATCCTTTATAATTTTCCCATAATCAAATTTAATAATCCTGTCTGCATTCTTAAAGTAAGCGTCATCATGTGTCACTGCTATTATAGTTTTCCCTTCTCTCTTTAATTTGGGAATTAATTTTTCATAGAAGAAATTTCTAAAATAAGGATCTTGATCTGCTGCCCACTCATCTAAGATTAGCAATGGTTTCTTTTCTAAAAGAGCAAAGATCATAGACACTCGTTTACTTTGTCCTTTTGAAAACCTTCTTCTTGCCGACTCCTCTTTATCATCAGTTATAACAGTATCAAGTTGCATCGTCTTAATTAAATCTAAATATTCCTTATTACCTTCGAGTTGATAGGTATCGTAATTTTTAGAAAAAATATGATTGTTTGTAAAAATTGCTGCCATAGTATCTTGCAAATCTTCTTTTACTTTTATTTTTCTATTTCCATTTAGAATTATATCCCCTTTGGAAGGTTCATACAGTCCTGTTAGAAGATTAATAAAAGTACTTTTCCCTGAACCATTTCCTCCAATTATAAATAATACTTCTCCTTTATTTATTTTCAAGTTTATAGGTCCCAGGGCAAAGGTTCCATCGTTTTCTTCATTTTCGTAGGAGAAGTATACGTTTTTAAATTCCAGGGATTCAAACTCCACATCGGATTTTTCATCAACAATTTCAGCAGAGATATCTATTTGAAAATCATTCATGAATTTCTTAAGTCTTGAATCGGCTACTAAAAATCGAGTATAGGCTTGTTGTAGATTAATCAAACTATTAATCGGACCTGATATAAATAAAATAACGACTACATAGGCAATAACATCTTCTCTGTCTAATAAACCAATAGCTGGCAAGCCAAATAGAATAGCTGCAATTACAACATATAAACCATATTGGCTAATCATATTAATGGATAAAAAAACGTAGTTAATATTAAAATCTAAATCTTCGCATTTATCTCTGTTAGGTCCTAAAGAATTATTTAAAATATTAGCTCTACGTGAAAGGCTCAACTTTAACTCTTTAAATCCTGAAATCAGATCATTAACATATTTATAATAGTGTTCATTAAGATTTCGTAAAGAAGCTACTTGATTTGACATAGAATTCATGACAATAAAATAACATGCCGCAACCAACAGTACCAACACTAATACTATACATGCGGCACCAACAGAAATAGTGAACATATATACT
>CAYXQH010000214.1:0-8812 GCA_964467425.1 uncultured Saprospiraceae bacterium | reverse complement strand
TAGTTCTTTTAAGATTTCCACCCATATTAAATATCGCATCATTATACATTTCAAAAAGAATATCCTTATCCGAAATAGCATTCATTATTAAATCTCCAGCCAGGTCTATACTAGAAACAGCGTTATCTATATAGATTGCGGTAGCTAAATTTGTGGTAGTTGTACTGTTCAATTCTATATTGCCATTGACGACTACTTTTCCTTTCTCTACCCACAAATAATTTTCAACTCCATTTGAAAAAAGGCTAAGGTCATTATTAATGGTAAGCAAGGCATCTACGTGATCAATTTTTGCATATAATTCTTTACCTCCTGTTCTATTCATCGTAAGTGATCCAAAAACCGCCTGTGCTTGTTCTTCCATTTTTACATCAAATTCTTCTCCTCCATGAAGGTTAAAAGTCACATCACCATCTACTACCAATGAAGCCTGTTTATGTAGATGTATTTCATTATCTTTTTCATTGCCAGCATCCTTATAAATAAAGGAAAAATTTTGTGCTACGTTAAAACTACTAGAATCAGTCATTTCAAAGTACAATTTCTTATCTGTACTATTTAATGCTGATCTCTCATAGAGGAGATCTCCTCCAATATTTATTTCGGTAGTCCCATATGTTTCAATCCCAACAATCTGTGAATGATTGTCCATCGTAACCCGTAAATCAGTTGCTACGTCTAAAGTGACATCTCCATAGATATATAAAACGGAATATCCACCACTTGGACTATCAGCAATTACTAATTTATTAATACTAGCATCCGAAGTGAAAAGATCTATTTGATGTCCTTTGATAAATACCGTATCATTAGGACCTGGAAGCCCTGGTTGATCCCAGACAGGATCAAGATGCCAATTACCATCATCAATAGATGTGTAAGTAATTGCAGAACTAAAAAAAGGTGTAAAAATACAAAGAAGGCTAAATAACAGTTGGTTTTTCATGGTTATACCAGATTGATTTTTGGAATCAATTTTCTCTTGAAAATCTAAGGAGGGTAGTCGAGAGGATAGATTTAGGTTTGAGCAAAAATATTGCCAATTCCGCTGTTTTTCTAAGTGGATTTCGTTTTTTTTATTGCTCTATTCATGATTGAATCGCCTTAAAGATGGTTATCTTGTTGTTATTAACTTCCTAGATAGTATATAAATGAGCATTGATTCTTTTTCATCATTTTCGCCGCTTTTTACTAAACGCTTAAAACTTAGGTATCTAAAATCTACTGATATAAAAAAAGTGTTCAGCCTACGAAGTGCTAGTGAAAACCTAAAATATGTGAAAAGAAAGCAAATGAAAAATGAGCAGGAAGCTGCCGTATTTATTTCAAAAATCAATAAAGGAATTGCTGACAACAAATGGCTATATTGGGGAATTACAGAAAGGGAGGAGGACGAAATCCTCGGTACGATTACACTTTGGCAGTTTGATGAAAATCCCTACAAAGCAGCGCTAGGATACGAAATGCTGCATGATTTGAAGGGGAAAGGCATCATGAGTGAAGCTTTAGAAGCTATTGTACAATTTGGATTTAAAAAATTAAGCTTAGCATTTCTGGAAGCCTGTACGGATCAAAATAACAAATCTTCGATTCGGATTTTAGAGAAAAATAACTTTAACTTTGTGCGGATCTTAACTGAAAAGGAAAAGAATACGGAGGAGAAGGATTTAGATTTGGCAATTTATAGATTAAAAAATACATTTTTATGAAAGATACCGATAAATTGATAGAGGCTTTTGGCGAATTAGCTTATGTAGTTGCCATGGCTGATGGAGAAGTACAACAAGTTGAAGTTGATGCCTTAAAGAAAAAACTCGCAGGACATAAGTGGGGGGAAGATATTCAATGGTCTTTTGATTATGAAATGAGAAAGCAGAATGATGTGGAGGATCTTTATAAAAAAGTAATGACGTATTGTGAGATGCATGGTCCAGATCCAGAATATAAATTTTTGCTGGAAATGTTAGATGATGTTGCTAAGGCGCATAATGGAATTGAACAGGAGGAAGAAGGAACCATCAATGATTTTACACAAGAATTATTGGATAAGTTTCGAAATGATATTTCTATCATTAATAGAGATGTCTAACGTTGTTTCAATTCTAAAAGGAGGATGTTCCACTCTTCCTCTTTCAGGTTATAAGTAAATAAATTGGTGAATCCATTTTTTAGATGCGCTCGCATAGACCTTGGGTTTTTACTGGCTACCTCTGTAATGGAATATTGAAAATGCGGAGCCATTTCCGAATTCATTTTTTTGTAAAGGCCTTGAAGGATGCCTTGTCCACGATAGCCTTTTTTAATACATACCTGACCCATAATAAAATACCGGGCATTCTTTAAAATTGTATTTTTATAATTGATCGCATTGATGTGTTGAAACATTGGAAAAAGAAAAGGAATTTTAAATTCCATTGACCTGTCCATAACCAAAGCATAGGCAATCACGCTGTTTTTATCTTTTGCAATGACATGCGGAAACAATGCATTCATCTCTTTTAAAATTTCGAAAGTATGCTGGATAGTGACAAATCCTTCTTGCTGTAATTCCTCCGTCGAAATAGAAGCTTCCAGATTCTCTTTTTGCAGATTCAGAATTTGCTGTAGATCAGCTTCGGTTTTAGCCGTAGTAAAAGTGATGGTGGACATAATTAGCAAACTCAGTCTTGTTCTTTGTTTTTAATATTTAAATCAAAGTCTTTATAAAAACCAAGATCCTCATTTTTTAAAAGCTTTGTTAACAAAGCGATCTGCCCGGTATGATAAGAAAGATGCTCCACAACATGAACGATGATTCCAATTCCGGAAAAATTAAATCCTTGTACCTCCCTTTTCCTTAATAACTGTTCTTCAGCTGCTTGTTGGATAACTTGAGAAGCGTTAGAAATAACCTGCTCTATTTTTGAGAACAATTCCTCTTTTGAAAAACCTCCTCTTGTAGAAAATTCTAAATCTCTGACTCTAATATCTTCGGTCTCTCCGAGCGAAGACATGATATATTGATGAATGTTCCCGCATAAATGAAGGATTAAATTAGCGATGCTATTGGAGGAGCTATTGGGTTGTTGCCAGACTTCCGCTTCTGTTAGTCGGTCCAGGCAATTTTTTATCCTCGGAAGGTTTTCGTTCAAACGAAAAATACTTTGGTCTTGAAATTCTGAGGCGAGTCGTTTTTCCATTTTGTAAAAATAAAAAAAGGACAGGTAGGATTTGCATTATTTTAAAATAAAAAAGAGGGACACCCGATAGGAGCATCCCTCTTTTTATAGTCAGCAATACGTAGTTATTTTTTATCAGCTACAATAAATCGCTTGGTAATTCGCTGCCCATTTTCTAATTGAATTTGAAGGAAGTAAATACCTTCATGCCATTGCCTGACATCAAATTGATAAACCTGTTCATGTGGAGCACCTTCGATATATAAAATAGATTGTGCCGTAACATTAAAAACATTTATTTCCTTGACATCGATAGCATTTTCAAGAATAAGAGTCACCTCATTCGAAGCTGGATTTGGGAATAACCTGAAATCGTTAGGCGTTTGCTGAACAAATCCCTGTGGATTATTACCATTGAAAGCTCCAGGTATATTGATCGTATAATCTTCTACTTCACCAAATGGGAATACTTCACATGGTCCCGGTTCTCCTCCTCGTTTCATTGCAATTCGCATTCTGGTTGATCCGGCTGAAGCATTGCCTGGGACATTAATGGTACCGTTTAAGGTTGCCGAAGGCGTTCCATCTCCTGGACTAGATAACACTTCATACAAAGCTACTTCAGCAGGTTCTTCAAAAATTCCATTTTGATTATAATCAATCCAAACTTTAAAGTGCTCATTATATGTGGTGTAACTAAAGTTAGCTGTCAAGGAAATATCATAAGACAAGCTTGGAATCAAGCTGGTGCTAATGTTGGTGAAATCAGAATACGAAGTTTTTCCAGATGGATTAACTATGGTATTCAATTCGACATTACCAATGTAATCATGCCAAGGGAATTCTCCTTCTGAGTCACAATATTCTCCTCCAGAATTATCAGGAGCAACGGTGATATTAAAGGTGCAGGATTCTGCATTAGTACAATTATCTACGCCAGAATAAGCAATCTGATAGGTTCCTGCCGAGAAACTTGAACCACTAGGTTGACCTCCAATCTGAGTGATGATTAAACCACCTGATGGACAACTGGTAGAACCTGTTGCGGCATTCCAATTGATAACAGTACTATTTTGTCCTGACTGTAATTGAACGAAAATATCTGAAGGACAATTGAGCGTAATCGAACCATTGTTTGGTGCATTGATCGTTATCGTAAAGGAACAAGTTTCCTGATTACCACATTGATCAGAAATAGAATAGGAGATAGTCGTAGTCGTTCCGATGTTGAAAGAACTTCCGCTTGGAGGTCCTGCCGTTTGAGTAACCGTTACATTATTTGGATCACAAGTAGAACTTCCTGTTGGTGCAGTCCAGTTAACAGTCATACTGTTTTGACCGGTAGCAGCGGTTTGAGTGATATTTGAAGGACAATTGTTTACGGTAAGAACAGCACCACTTCCTTCGCCAATAACTACGCTATAATCTTCCACTTCTCCTTGAGGATGAACACCACATGCTTCAGCGTAAGCTCCGCGACTCATGCTAATACGCATTCTTGTCGTTCCGCTAGCTGCTGATCCTGGAACGTTAATGGTTCCATTCAGTACTCCAATAGTATTCGTTCCATCAGGAATACCGCTTAATATTCCAGAAAATGCAATTTCTCCCGGTTCATCAAAAACGTTATTCTGATTATAATCAATCCAGACTCTAAAGTATTCGTCATGAGCAGTATAGCTATAAGTTGCGGTCAAATTAATAGTGTTACTTGACCCTGCTGCAAGGTTTGCAAAGATGCTAGTGAAATCGCTATAAGCAGATTTTCCAGAAGGGTTGTTAATTTCATTTAACTGAACATTAGAAATCCATTCATGCCAGGGGAAGTCAGCAGATGCATCACAATATTCTCCAGTTGGAGGTGTGATTTCTCCCTGACAAGTACATTCGTCACCCTGGATTACATCATTGGTCGTTTGAGCATTGCCATCATCACATGGCGTGCCAGGGGCAGCTGGAATACTACTGTCATTATCATTACAATCGTCTTCTACACAAATGCCATCTCCATCATCGTCGGTACAGTTGACATCGCAGCCATCAGGAACTCCATTGTTGTTTACATCAATATTGTCATCAAAACCAGGACACTGATCTTCAGCATTACATACACCATCTCCATCATCATCAGCAAAGGTTCCTGCACAATCACAATTGGCATCATACACATCGTTTTCAGTACAATCATCGCCATCATTACAGGCAGTACCAGGAGGAATGTTATTGCAGTCATCAAGTTCAAAAATAGGAGTCAAGGTGAAGTTACCCGTTCCAACGTAATCAATTTCAGCATTCGTGTCGCCTGTTTCTAACCAGAAAAGGAAAACATACCCTTCTTGTGGAATTGCTTTTAATCTTAGCGGAACATTTCTGAAATAAGTTCCAGTGTAATTATAAGGAAGCTCCATTTCATTGGTGTTGACTACAACATCTCCACCAGAGTTTGCATCAAAACTAACCGTTAGATCATAGTAACCGCTAAGGTTATACTGATCATTCACATGTTGTCTCCAAAAATCCGGGCGTTCGTCATAAAAGTCTCTGTATAATTGAACCCATTGATTCCAGGAGTTTTCACTTCCTCCCATTGCATTATCAAAGCCCCAACGATCAATTTGATCTTGAACATTAGGCTGGAATAAAGCAACCATTTCATCAATAAAAGAATTGGTTCGGTCTTCATTATATAGCAACTCAATGATGCTACAACTTCGCTGAATAAATTCATCTCTGAATTCCTGGCGATCTAAGGCTTTTCTAAGGAAAAGAGTACTATTAGAATGATCAGGCCAGTTCGTAATATTTGGATCATTAATTCTTTCAAATTTATTATAACTAGGTTCAGCATCTGGCGTCAACATATTTTGTGTACTTCCATCGGTATCCGCCATTCCATATCTCCATTTCGCGCCTTCTGCACGTTCTCTCCAAACCGTAAGGTTATTAGCAGGCCAGTCATAATTGTTCATGTAAGTCATGGTGATCCAATAGTTCATCATTTCGTTGACATCAACCTGAGATTCGAAATATTCCCAATCAGAATCATTAGACATATTGCTATTCTCTACAACATCGTACAGCGCATTATAGATAACATCTGATCCTTTTTTAACGTCTCTCCAAGGTAATCCAGGGCTTTTGATTATATCCAGATCATTTTCATTCACATCATAAATTGCTTCAAAATATTCACCAGCAAATTTTTCACGAATGTTATATAATCCCCAAAACTCTCCATTGATATAAAGTCGAGAAGGGCGCCCAGCTTGTAGGTCAATATCTAGTTTTCCAGTGATCATATTTTGATTGACCATATCTCTAAAGCCTAATCGAATAAAATCCTGACCACTATTTCTAAGTTTTAATCGTTGGTAATCTTCATGATCTCTTTCCGGGAATAATGGATATTCAATTGCCTCATCTCCGAAAACTTTATCTCTTAAATTAATCCCTAGACTTTTCATCGCGAAGTTTCTGGAGCAAGCGCCATTAATTTCAACACCTGCATCAACATCGAAAGCTAGGTCTCCATTAGTTTCAAACATTTTTAAATTAATAGGACGTTCCCAATCCTGTGCCCAGTTAACGGGTTCGGTAGCACAGTAAGCAACGACTCCATTTGTCCCATCAACATAGAGTCCAATTTCATCATCAAAGAAATTATCTGGATCAGTAGTGATATATAAAAGTGGGATGTTGTGATTTTCATTAATCAAATAAGTCGCATCTGAAGGCTGACTATTTGTGAATCCAGCTTTTGTTGCAATGGCTCTAAGACTTCCTGTTGAAGAAATAGTTACCGGACTTCCATTGTAAATAGAAGAACTGGTGGAAGGAAGCGTGCCATCTGTAGTATAGTAAATAGTTGTACCTGATTCACTTGTACTAATACTCACTGATTGAGAACTAGAATAAGAACCACTAGGGATTGAAAATTCAGGTGAATTTAAATATAAATCGGAACCGTTATTAGAAGCATCAGGTGTTATTTCTCCAAAGAAAACGAGATTTGCAGCGCCATCTGTTTCTCTTCCATAAGTTCCCATAAAAGGCATGTCTTCATAAGTGACTGCATCAATGACGGTCAAACCTGTCGCCAATAACTGACTTAAAACCACATCTTCTCCTCCAGCTTTTAAACTAAAGTTCGTGTGTAAAGGACCTTCCTCATCATCATTATCTGTCCAAAAAATAAGATAGCCATTAGCTGGGACTATAGTACCCGGACTAATCTGCCATTTATCTAAAGAGCTTAATTTGTCTGATAAATACAAACCTCCCAAATCAATATCCTCGTTATTCGGATTATAAATTTCTACCCAGTCTTCCTGTGTTCCGCCTGGATCCTGGAAAGTGGTTACATTCGCTGCAATTTCATTGATATAAACCTGAGGAATAGGATCTGTATCTAAAGGTACTTCTGCTTCAATGATTAATCTTGCTGCTTGCCCTGGAGCTGAATCAAAAGCTTCAGCAATTCTCGTTCCTGTTCCTGTAAAAATAAACGTCATTGCATTGCCTTCTGCCCATCCAGCATTACTGATCACTTCTTCAACTACGCTTGTCAAATCAGGAGTTGCCTGATTAGCTCCACTCTCTCCAACAATAGACCATGCAGCAGGAGCCCAGCTAGTGGAAGTAGCAGTTGTGTTTCGCGATGAAATATTGTTAGATGTAGTTTGCAAAGGGGCAGAATTGCCCGCATTCTCTGCGTGAATGGTTAAATTACAAGCACCAGTATTTACTTCATCCGCAGTTAATTGAATATAGGCGCTATTGATCACTGCATCACTCGGTAAGCCAATATCGTTAAATCTAAATGCCGAAGTATATAGGTTTCCAAAATCATCTACTAATTCGATATCAGAACTAGAGAGTGTAACCCCACCGCCTGGAAATTCTTCAGCATCATCATTTGCTGTAGCAATAGCAACATCTATAGTAATAGTAAAGGTAGGAGTTCCCCCAGCAACGTTTTCTGCATTTGGAGAAGGTGTGTTGAAAAATACAAAATTAGGATCACCATCCGTTTCACGACCATATGATATATCATCTGTTTGAGCACCAAAAGTAAGTTGATCGACAACTGTAACTCCATCAGGATTAGTCAAAATAATATCTTCACCACCAGCACCTAATTTAATGTCGACATGGTTTTCGCCGTCATCGGTATCTTTATCTGCCCAAAGGATCAGATAACCACCAGCTGGTACAGTCGTCAATCCAGGGTTAGAAGACGGAATTTGCCATATAAGAGGGTCTGTAATGTCATCTGAGATATAGTATCCGGCAAGATCAATGGCTGAACTCCCTGCATTATAGATCTCAATCCAATCTTCATTATCACCAGATTCATCTGTGATATTTGTTTCATTGGATGCTAGAAATTCATTAATATACAACTGTGCATTGGAAGTAGAAACACTCGCTATAATACATAGAAGCGTGCAATAGAAAGGAATGAGTACCCTTTTCATAGTAGTAAGTTTTTGTTTTTTATTGTAAAAATGCCCTTCTCAATCACTTGAGAAGTAAATAGTAGTAGGTGATTAAACAATAATGATTGGCGGTTTAGAAGCGATCTAAACCAGTTGAGGGATCACAAAGATACCCTTTTTAGAGCTATTTTGCGAGGTTATTTATATATATAATTT
>CAYXQH010000213.1:4057-8878 GCA_964467425.1 uncultured Saprospiraceae bacterium | reverse complement strand
CCAAGTATTGGTTTGCACCAGCGAGACAACCAGCGATTGATCGAAGCTTTAAAAGAGCTTGCCGAAATTGGCAATACTGTTTTAGTCGTCGAGCATGACAAAGATATTATGCTGGCTTCTGATTATTTAATTGACCTGGGCCCTGGAGCCGGGAAACACGGTGGCGATTTGGTAGGAGAAGGTGTACCCAAAACTTTCTTAAAAAAGAAAACGATTACCTCTCTCTATCTTCAAAATAAAAAGATGATTGCGATTCCTGAAAAGCGCAGAAAAGGGAATGGTAAATTTTTGGAGTTGACAGGTGCGAGTGGAAACAATTTAAAAAAGGTAGGAATTAAGATACCACTTGGAACATTGACTTGCGTGACGGGTGTTTCAGGAAGTGGCAAATCAACATTAATCAACGAGACACTTTATCCAATTCTGCGTCAACATTTTTATAAAAGTAAAAAGAAGCCATTAGCTTACGACAAGCTAAAAGGTTTGGAAAATATAGATAAGGTTATTGAAATTGATCAGTCTCCAATCGGCCGAACACCACGCTCCAACCCAGCAACTTATACAGGCCTTTTTACAGACATCAGAAAAATATTTTCGGAGCTTCCGGAATCAAAAATACGAGGCTATAAACCCGGTCGTTTTTCTTTCAATGTAAAAGGTGGTCGATGTGACATTTGCGAAGGAGCGGGTAAGCGAATTATTGAAATGAATTTCTTACCGGATGTTGCTGTTGACTGCGAAAATTGTCTGGGACGAAGATACAATCGTGAAACGCTGGAAGTGCTGTTCAAAGGAAAATCCATCAACGATGTTTTAAATATGACAGTCGAAGAAGCGGTTGTCTTTTTTGAAAAAATCCCAAGTATTTATCGAAAAACCAAAACACTTCGGGATGTCGGTTTAGGCTATATCACACTGGGTCAGCAGGCGACAACATTATCGGGAGGAGAAGCACAGCGTGTCAAACTTTCCGAGGAGCTTTCAAAACGAGATACTGGAAACACCCTCTATATTTTAGATGAACCTACTACAGGACTTCACTTTCAGGATATTGAGCAATTTTTAAACGTCATATACAAACTAGTAGAAAAAGGGAATTCCGTTTTGATTATAGAGCATAATATGGATGTAATTAAGGTGGCAGACTATATCATCGATATGGGCCCTGAAGGCGGAAACAAAGGTGGAACCGTTGTTTCGCAAGGCACTCCGGAAAAAATTGCAAAATCAAAGAAAAGCTATACTGGACAGTTTTTAGTCGAAGAGCTTAAGGTGGTCGCCAAGTAATTTTAACAATTGAATGATACCATTTTATTTTTTATCCTCGTTTTAGTATCTACTTTTGTGAAAATTCATTTTTTATACTCTCCTAACTGAAATAAATCGCTTTATGCCTGTTAGGAGCAATTGCTTTTAAAATTAATTATGAAATGCTACTTCAAACACGCATTTTTTTATTATTTTTAAAATCAAACAATACTCCGAGCCACCTATGAGAGCTTTTGTAAATAGCGCTTTTAATTGGTACTATAAGAAAAGGTACAAAGAGATCGAAACCATTATTGAGCAACCTCATATTGCTCAGAAACAGGTTTTCAACGGTCTTATTGATGCTGCTCGCTATACAGAGTTCGGCAAAAAGTATGATTTCGCCTCTATTTTGTCTCCCGAAGATTTCCAAAATAAAGTTCCTGCTCAAGATTATGAAACCTTGAAGCCGTATATCCAACGTATGATGGATGGCGAAAAAAATGTGCTTTGGCCTGGTCGCGTAGAAATGTTTTCTAAATCTTCTGGTACGACTAGCGACAAAAGTAAATTCATTCCTGTTTCTCAGCAAAATTTTGACAACTGCCATATTAAAGGCACCTGGGATACAATGACCATTATATATGATCAGATTCCGGATTGTACTATTTTCTCTGGAAAGAATTTCGTGATGGCTGGAAACCATTCTGTTTATAAACCCGGTTCAAAAACGATTTACGGTGACGTTTCTGCCCTTATGGTAAAAAACATGCCTAAGATTGCCAAACCTTTTTATGAACCAGATTTAGATATCGTTTTTAGAGACGACTGGGAATCTAAAATCAAGCTCATGGCAGAGGTGGCTTGCAGACCCGACGTTGCACCAATGATTAAAATGATTGGAGGTGTTCCAACCTGGACCATCGTTTTCTTCCGACATATTTTGGAGTACGCTGGCAAATCTAACATGCTGGAAGTCTGGCCTAACTTTGAAGTGTATATTCATGGTGGTGTCAACATAGAACCTTACCGCGAACAATTAGCTCAATTTCTACCATCCGAAAAAGTAAAATATATTGAAGTGTATAATGCCTCGGAAGGCTACTTCGCAACGAAGTTAAACCTTGACGATGATGACATGCTTTTACTTTTAAACAATGGGGTCTACTATGAATTTATTCCGATGGATCAATGGCATGAGGAAAACCCGAAAGCCATCACTCTAGACAAGGTAGAAATCGGAAAAAATTATGCGATGCTCATCAGCACTAATGCGGGTCTTTGGAGATACCTGATTGGAGATACGGTTACCTTCACGTCTACTAGTCCATATAAAATAAAAATCACTGGTAGAACGAAACAGTTTGTCAATGCTTTTGGAGAAGAAGTGATGGTGTCCAATACAGACAAAGCTATTGCTCAGGCTTGCGCAGAAATGAATGCTCTTGTTGCAGAATATACGGTCGCGCCTATTTATTTTAAAAACTCCGGCAAGGGTGGTCATGAATGGTTGATAGAATTTGAAAAAGAACCTGAAGATTTATCCGCCTTTAGCTCCCTTTTAGATAGAAAGCTTCAGATGATCAACTCCGATTACGAAGCAAAGCGCTATAAAGACATGGCGCTTAACGAACTCCTGCTCCGGCCTTTACCTAAAGGCACTTTTCTAAGCTGGATGAAAAATCGCGGTAAGTTTGGCAACCAAAACAAGGTGCCTCGCTTAGCGAATAATCGTCAGTATGTGGATGAGATTTTGAGTTTTATGGAGTAATCTTTTCTAATTCTTCTTTTGCCATTGCCGCAAAAGAAGCAAAAAGTCTAGACCTTAGATCTTTTGACTAAAATACAAATCCAACCCGCTCACGACCCGAACCGTTCAGCCATTCTTTTGAATGCCTTAAAAACTTAATTGCTCCCTTAATAGCTTCACTATGCGGATCGTTTTTTTAGCTCCCCTTATTTGTATTTTTTAACGTCAAAACCTCAAACGGTCCATCTTTCAACTTTATCATGTTGAGATAGATATCCAAAATCTGAAGATAGGTTATGCTTCTTTAATTGAGGGCATAAAAAATCCCCTCTCCTGGTCTAGGGGAGAGGGGCTACATCCCAAAAACAGATTTGATCGGGTTCACCGAAATGAACCGTCACAAGATTTGCAGTATGTCTACTGCGGTAGATTCTTACCAAGCTATTGATTGGTAGAAAATCATGAGATTACAATTGCGAAGTAACAATTGATTCTTTTGTTCCCATTTGGGAATCAGTATATAAATAATATTTTTTGTACCTCCTTCCACTACAAAACGAAGCGCTTTGTAGAAGAAACATCACTAGTTTTCTCAAAGTAGTAATACACAAATATTCACAAGGAATGCTCGTGTTCTCTCTGATTACAGAGATACCTTCGACTGGTATTATTGATTAAAAACGGATTAGGTTTACTTCACGAAGTAAAGCCCTCTAAAATCGGTGATTGGGAAAAGTGTGTGAGGTGATTGGGATGGTTGTAAAAAATTACAAATTACAACTTTGCAAATATATAGTTTTTTTTATCAAAAAAACCTTTAGAGATTTATTTTTTTTTTAAACTCACAATAATAATTCCATTGCATTAACGGAAAATAATTAGATAAGTTTCTTTTTATTCCATTTTGAAAAAAAAATTCCGAAATTCAAGCTCCATAAATAATACACGATGAATATAAAAGAAGCTTTAAAAGCGGAACATTCCAAAGCGGTTACTACGCAAATTGTAAATTATGTTGGGAAAGACAAAAAGCGGTTTAAAGAATTAATGGCTCTTTTCCAGGGAAAAGATAATCGCCTATCTCAACGGGCCTCCTGGCCAGTAGGTTACTGTGGCGTTGATCATCCGGAATTAATCTTGCCTTACCTAAAGCAAATGATCGCTGACTTACATAAACCTGTGCACAATGCGATCAAAAGAAATACGCTACGTATCATGGCAGAACTTGACCTGCCTGATGAATTGATTGGAGAAGCTGCAGACATTTCTTTTACTTTTTTAGACGATCCGAAAGAAGCTATTGCAACAAGAGTTTTTGCGATGAGTGTGTGTTTCAACATCACAAAAAAAGAACCGGAGCTCGCGAATGAATTAAAGTTAATCATCGAAGATCATTTCCCCCACAGCACAGCGGGGTTTAAATCGAGGGGTAAACGAATACTTAAAGAGCTTAGAAAAATGCAAGGTTCTACTTAATCAACACCCTTTTTATAATACTCCAAAATCGCTTCTGCAGCGCCCCAACTACAGCCTGGCATTCCAGCATCCGTAGTAAAAAACAAAAGGATATCCTGTTCTTCAATCTGATCCAGATACGTTTCTATATTTCCTGCAGTGTAATTTAATTTTGCAGAAGACCCAACGATACTATTATTGTAATAAAAGAAAATATTGTCTGGAGCAAAAAACTGTTGTGGTACTTTATACGTTTCTAAAGTCCCATAAAAACTATCCCCTATTGTCCATACCTTTGGTCGGTATTTTTCAACATTGATGGAATCATGCATGATAATATTTCGATAAGCAAAGGTATCCTGTATCTC
>CAYXQH010000213.1:0-3957 GCA_964467425.1 uncultured Saprospiraceae bacterium | reverse complement strand
TAAGAGCGAATATATCTACGTTCAAAATAAAAATCATTCTCTCCTCTTTCTACCGAATTAGCATTGAGTTCATCAAAAAGACTAAATTTCACTTGATTGTTTAATCGTATTAAAAAATGCTTTGCTTGTAGTTCATCTTTAGAATAGGCTTCCATATATTTTTGCCAGGAACCATCCAACCAGGACTGAACGCCAAGCTCCACTTTATCGGGCGCAGGATTATAGCCTTTCAGTTTTTCAGTAATGGTACCATTAAAAAACTGAAAGCAGAATGGAAAGAAAAGTATTGCCATTATGAGTATAAAGAAGCCATGTTTGATTTTGTTTTTTGACATTTCTAAAATCTAAAATAAATAAAAGGGTTAAAATTACTCACTTCAATTTCTGTGATACATAAAATCAATAAGGTGACCGTTGCTAAAGTTTTCCACACAAAGCTTGGGAAAGATGTCGTTTTATAAATATGGTTCAATTTATTTTCAATCTGTAAAATCCCTGGAAGCATTGCGATGATGGCGGCTATTACAAATAGCACCCAAAAGTAAAATGAAAACTGTAGTGTACTTTCTTTGCTAGAAAATAAAACGGAATAGAAATCCATAGATTGAGAAAAGGAATTCGACTTAAACAAGACCCAGGCTAAAAGCGTAATAAAAAAAGTAAACAACATAGCCGGAAGCATTCCGATTTTTCCTAAAAATTTCTTTAAAAAAAGTCGATCCATTACCAGAAAGAAGCCATGAAAAATTCCCCAAAACACAAAGGTCCATGCTGCGCCATGCCATAATCCGGAAATTAAAAACACCAGGCAAAGATTAATATAGGTTCTTCGATTACTAATACGATTGCCTCCCAAAGGAATATACAGATAATCTCTCATCCAGTTACTCAGGGTAATATGCCATCTTCGCCAAAACTCGGTGATACTTCTGGAGATATAAGGGAAGTTGAAGTTTTCCGGAAATCGGAAGCCCAGCATTAGCCCAATACCAATCGCCATATCTGAATACCCTGAAAAGTCGTAATAAATATGAAACGCATATGCCATTATAATAATCCAGGCATCCGAAACCCCCATCTCCAGGATTGGATTAGAAAAAGCCTCATCGACTTGCGCTCCCAATGGATTTGCAATGAGCAATTTTTTAGCTAGTCCAATCGTGAAACGGAAAAAGCCATTGAGCTTATTATCGATATTCAGTGCCTCGCTTCGCTCTCTAATTTGCGCAGCAATCTCATTAAAACGAACAATGGGTCCAGCAATTAATTGCGGGAACAAAATAATATAAAGTGCATAATCTGAAAGCTTTTCTAAAGGCTGATCTTTTCCATTATAGATATCGAGGGTGTAACTTAATTTTTGAAAAGTGAAAAAAGAAATCCCGATTGGTAATGCCACCTCTACCCAATCCAGTGCATGTATTCCAAAGCTTTCTACGATTGCATTTAGATTATCAACAAAGAAGTTGGCGTATTTAAAATATGCCAGTAATCCTACGTTTAATAAAATAGAAAAACCTAAAAGCAATCGTTTACTTTTAGGTTCATGCGTTTTTGCAATTCGATTGACCAGATAAAAATCAATGATAATCGAAGCAATTAATACAAAGCCGAATTTAGGTGCACCCCATAAATAAAACAGCAGACTCGCAATTAAAACCGTCTTGTTCTTATGTGTTTTAGGCGTGGCAAAATAAGCCACCAAGAACACTGGTAAAAAATAAAACAGAAAGAGCGCACTACTGAATACCATAAATGAAAGGTAACATCTATGGCTTTCTTAACAAAAGATAGTTGTATTATTTTTCGTACATCCCGAAGATTGAATTATTTTAGCCTTGATTAAAACACAAGTAAAGATAAAATGTAGCTCGCAAATTTATTTGCGTGACATTTAAAACATTGGCTTGAAAGGCTTAATCCTCTTGTCAAATAAATTTGACAACTACGATTAGCTTTGTACATACATTTCCTTATCAAGAAAAGTTTTCTATCCTTTACCTTTCTTCTTCTTGTAATAATCGAATACTTTAGAGACCACCGCGTCGCCTAATTTATTAGGATCTTTTCTGATTTTAGATTCCTCTTTACCCATGGTCAAAAATAAAGCATCCACTGCTCGCTCTGACATAAAATCCGGAAGGGAGGAATCTACTTTCTTCTTTGCGAATAAATTAAAAGCACTGGCAGCCATCGGCCAATATTTTAAGGCTTCTGTTTTTCCAAGTTCAGCTTCAATTTTTGAACTGTATCGTTTTTTCACTGAACCATACATCGCATTCTTCAATGCATTGGATGCTGCATCTGGTTCTCCGACCACAATGGCTACCGCATCTTTGAATTTTACTTCTTTGATCGCATCTGCCATAATCCCTGCGCTTTCATCTGCCATAATCTTGGACACCTTTCCAATTTTAGCATTTATCTCATTCATCTCTTTTTCTAAACCCAATGTTTTCAAACTTGCCAAAACAGGCTTAAATTCATCTGGGATAAATCCATCTACTCCATTTTTATTTAACTTTTGCAAAGTTTTGACGGCTTTAAATGCGCTACTATTCAAAACATTTTTCACGGCGGAGATCGTTTCGAGGCTCGTTGGCGCAAGGGCCATATTTTTAAAAGTTGAACAAGAGGACAGCATAATTATCACTGTCAACAAGGCGAGATTAAGTTTTTTCATTTTTTAGTAAAATTATCGGTTAAGAAAAGAATAAGTAATTTATACCATTATTTAATCGTTATGACGTAGAAATCAGGCAGAAGATACGTTATTCTGCTTGTTTTACGGAAACAGACGAGAAGAGAATTGTCCTGATTTAGATACTTTAAGCGCGCTTTTTTTAATACCTTTGTCTTTACTTTCTTAATAATATTTAAAAACGAATACGGATTCTTTATTTAAATACATATCGAGTGTTCTTTTCAATAGCCTATGTGCTATTGTTGCTTAATGTCTTTGTGGTCAAAGATCTACATTATCTAGTAGAATTGACACATGATCATGCGCATGACCATATCGATAAGCACGAAAATTGTACGAGTGATGTCCACTTCCATGACTATAGTCACCATGAGTGCTCTATCTGCGATTTCACCTTTTCTCCTACTGAGGAAGAGTCTGAAATATCTTTTAGTCTATCTACTCCTGTTTTAGATACAGCGGCAACCCTCTTTTACAATACAATAAAGCTATCCAACACCTCTGATCGTTCACTTTACCTTCGAGGGCCTCCAATCTTTTCTATTTAATACTCACTAAAACATTTTTTTAATCTCATTTGTCCATTTAACTCGCTGAAGTTAAATGGCTATTCCATGTACACATATTTCTGTACTATTATTTTGTCATTTATTTATAAAAAACAATCATGAAACCTTTCAAATTCTTTTATATTGCTTTTTGCCTTTTAGGCGCGTTAACTATTTACTCTTGTGGCAATGATGACGAGATGGATCCGGAACCGCCAGAAGAAGTAATTACCACTTTGAATTACACGTTAACACCAGATGGTGGAGGAACAACTGTTACACTTTCTTTTCGAGATACGGATGGTGACGGCGGGAACGCTCCTGTTATCACTGGTGGAACATTAGCAGCAAACTCAACTTACACCGGATCAATGGAATTGCTAAATGAATCCGAAGACCCTGCTGAAGATATTACAGAAGAGATTGCTGAAGAAGATGCAGAACATCAATTCTTCTTCTCCTCTTCTGTTAGTGGTCTTGCTGTAGGTTATAGCGATATGGATGGTGATGGCAACCCTATTGGTTTGGCCACTACATTAACTACTGACGATGCTGGAAGTGGAACACTGACCGTAGTTCTTCGTCATGAACCAAACAAAGGCGGATCTGGTGTTTCTGGTGGAGATATTACTAATGCAGGTGGAGAAACCGATATCGAAGTTACATTCGATGTAACCGTTCAGTAAGATGAATAAAAAAGGTCTG
>CAYXQH010000212.1:0-8899 GCA_964467425.1 uncultured Saprospiraceae bacterium | reverse complement strand
ACGTTGAAAAGCAAATCCATTTCCAGTATTGCCGATTCTCCAATCAGAAGCACTAAAGGCATTACCTCGAACCATTTCGATCATTGCAGTTCCCGCAGGTGATCCCTGCGAATGTAATCTAAGAAAGACATCTTCAAAACTTTCAGTTACTTCAAGTCTTCGCTGTGGCTCCAAAGTACCAAGCCCTACTGGTCCATCATTATAGTAGATAGACATATCTATTTCGCCTGTTTCTTGCCAAAGTTTATCTGAGGTAGTTGCTGCTATTTTTGCATAGGGTACTGCTTGAAACTTTACTGGAGGAAGATCCGCATCTATACCATTGAAAGTCATCCGGATCACTAGAAAGTGTTCATTGTCATCCCAGTCAATATCTCCAAAATCGCCATTTGTAGGAGTTCCCTCACCTATAACAACATTGATCATTCCGAAAACATCGGAGGTCACTAGATGTTCTTCTGAATAAACAACCCCCGAGCCATTTGGATCGACCGTGATGTTCATTCTTAATTCGATATCAGTATCGGGCATGATCTCGCCAAGTGCATCACGTGCTACTGCCTGATAATTAAAGCCTTCAGTGACTTGTGCGTTTAATGATATTATATTAGTCAATGTTAAAAGGATCGACATAACCATTAATAAAAATGAATTGTTGGTTTTATTTTTCATTTTAATAATTTTTTAATGATTTTAAATTTGGTTTTACTGTTTTACAAAACTTCCACCTGAACGGCTACCATTCGCATCTTTCCAGAGATAATGGTAGATTCCTTCCGGCCAATCTAATAATGAAATGGTTTTTGATCCTATGGCCTCAAATTCTGAAGTATGTAATGATTGTCCTAAAGAATTATACACTTCTAAATGTCCGGAGAGTATACTACTGGTTCCTCCAAAAACTCGGATAACATCATGAGCAGGGTTAGGTACAAAGACTAGTTTATCTTCATAACTCGCTCCTGCTTCTAAGAAAACTATATTTGAAAAAGTAGATGCGCCATCATAGTCAACCTGTTGAATTCGATAATACCAACCACGACGGACTGGTACAGTATCTATATATTCATAGGTTCTATAACTACCAAGGATTCCACTACCATCCATCTGGGCAATCTCTTCGAAATCAATTCCGTCGGGACCTCGTTGAACAACGAATTTTGCATTCTGTCCATCATGCTCAACTTGCCAATTTAGTTGATTTTGTATGTTGTCCAAGGATTGTCCCCAAAATGCCAGCCAGTCTAGTGGTAATGGATTAAAATCTTCCAGAGGTTGCAGAACACCTTGCAACCAGTAAATAGAAAGATTTGATATTTCGCTTTCGTCAATGGTTCCGGTAAGTGGTTCCCCAATTGCAAATTGCCAGTAAACTTCTGTTGTATCTGCTGTCCCTCCTGCTGAACCGACTAATATAGGATGTAAGCTTTGGGCTTGAAGCCAAAATGCCCCACTTAATATTATTATAAGTATTAGTATAAATTGTTTCATGGTTAAGTTTATTTTTCTCCTCTTACGCAACGACAACGGAGCTGGTTTTGTAAATCATGACTTGTAAGACCTGTATGATTATTATGAATAAAAAACCTATAGACAATTGTATTATTTCCTCCTGTAAAGCTGCTTGGAGCAGGGGTTGAAGACCATACAAATAGGTTAGTATAGTTCTGGCCAAAAAAACGAGCTAATTCACTGATGGTAGGAATGCGCCAATCATCGTGACCTCCTGTTGTTAAATCTTCACAATAATTAGCACACTGTGGAAGAAACATACTAGAACCGGAAAAAGTACTCAATTCAAGAGGGTCGGTGTCGGTCATAATTGTTGCTAATGCATCATCAATGGCACTATTCATATAACTTAAGGTTACAGCATGGTCGCCTTGTGTTGGATCAGCCATATCAACGATCCGATGAAAATGCATATTCATATTGCCATTATCATTGACAGATAGCATTGTTTCATTAGAGGTTTCAAAATCATTAAAACTACGCTCCAACCTGAATCGTGTTCCATCGTTTTCTAAGCGATAATCTGCACGATTAATATCTGGCTCGAATACACCTTCGTAAGTGAATTGGACTGCTGGAATAACTGAAGCACCAGTTAATTGATTTTCATAACCTTTGATTCGTATCGTATTATAATCATCATTTTCAAAAGGGTTTGATGAAACATCAAGCGTGTATTCGGGCGAAGTGGTATTGACTCCAACTTTTCTATTGTTACTTATATGAAAGGCCGTATTGTAATCCGGATTTGTGGTAAGAGTAGTAAAATTATCATTGACTACTTCAAAAGCAAACCCATACCCTGTGTTTCCTAATCGCCAATCAGTTGCACTGAACTCCGTTCCTCGAATCAATTCGATCATTGCAGCACCTGCAGGTGAACCTTGCGAATGTAATCTAAGAAAGACATCCTCAAAACTTTGAGCTACTTCAAGCTTGCGCTGTGGCTCCAAAGTGCCGACCCCTACTGGTCCATCATTATAATAAATAGACATAATTGTGTCCCCAGTCTCTTGCCAAAGTTTATCCGAGGTAGTTGCTGCTACTTTTGCATAAGGAACTGCTTGAAATTTTACTGGAGGAAGATCCGCATCTATACCATCGAATGTCATCCGAATCATAAGAAAGTGTTCATTGCCGTCCCAGTCAATTTCATCAAATGCCCCATTGTTAGGGGTTCCCTCTCCTATCACAACATTGACCATCCCAAAAGCATCTGAGGTAACGAGATGTTCTTCTGAATAAACAACCCCCGGAGCATTTGGATCGACCGTGATGCTCATTCTTAATTCGATATCAGTATCGGGCAAAATCTCGCCAAGTGCATCACGTGCTACTGCCTGATAATTAAAGCCTTTAGTGACTTGTGCAGAGAGTGAAGGAAGGTATATTAAGAAAAGGACAAAGAGGGGAAATTTAAAAGAATAGTACTTCTTTCTCATCGTTGTAAGTTTTAGAAAATTTACTAATTATTTAGAAAAGCAAGTTACAAGTCATTGATTTATAAGTTGTTGTACTGGTGTTACATTTGCTTGTATCCTTGTTACATATGGCTATCTAAAGAAGAGAAAAGGCTACTTTTGATAGAAAGAATAAACTATTTATTAAAATAAATAGAGATTAGGCTTAGCGGAGTGAAGAAGGAGGCGTTCCGTAAACTTCAGTGAAAACACGCGTGAAATAAGCAGGGTCTTTGAAGCCAACCTGGAAAGCTATTTCTGCGATGGTTTGATCACTTTGGAGAAGTAAATGGCGAGCAGTTTGGAGTCGAATCTGTCGGATAAAAAGGGTTGGTGTCTGTCCAGTTAAGGCTTTGATTTTTCGAAAAACTTGCACACGGCTAAGGTGTAAGGCATCCGCTAAGGCTTGCACTTTGAAATCTTCATCACTGAGCTTTTTCTTAATGATATCAACAACACCTTGCATGAAGGTGTCGCTCAATTTTGAAGTTTGTTGGATGCTGAAATCTCCGCCACGATATTTTTCAATCAGTCTTTTTTGATAGGTGAGCAACCGTTCTATTCGTAATTCCAGCTCACGGCGCCTAAAGGGTTTTGTCAGATACTCATCTGCCCCTGCTTCAAGCCCTTCCATTCGACTCAAATCTCCCGACTTTGCAGTTAACAGAATCAAAGGTATATGGTTTGTTCTTTGGTCCGAACGGATCATTCGACTTAATTCAATTCCAGAACGGCCCGGCATCATCACATCACTTAAGACTAAGTCAGGTATTTGCTTTTGACAAATATCCCAAGCCTCCAAACCATCTTTTGCTTTTAGGATTTTATACCGATCTTT
This sequence comes from uncultured Saprospiraceae bacterium, assembly GCA_964467425.1. Classification (GTDB taxonomy): domain Bacteria; phylum Bacteroidota; class Bacteroidia; order Chitinophagales; family Saprospiraceae; genus JAHDHW01. Next base: position 5,089 of record CAYXQH010000212.1, on the reverse strand, counting down.
AAGACAGCTTTCGATGTAAGTTAGAATTTCAGGATGGTCTTCGACTATTAAAACTTTAGCTTCTGAGATTTCCTTTTTGAAGAGTTGATTCGCAGTTTCTATCTGATTGGATTGATTAACCTTTTCTGAAATAGGAAGTTGGATTATAAAAGTACTTCCAATTTTTACAGTACTTTCCACTTTAATGGTTCCTCCGTGTAACTCAACCAATGCTTTGGTAAGTGCAAGTCCGAGTCCGGTACCTTGTTCCTGATGAATTTCTGCTTGTCGGAATGGCTCAAAAAGATGAGGTAATAATGCTGTAGGAATTCCCGCACCATTGTCTTGAATTTTTAGCGTTAACAATGAATCAGCTTCCTTTTTTTGACATTGTATGCCTAGTGTGATCTTACCTTTATATTCCGTAAACTTAAGCGCATTACTTAATAGATTTCCTGTGATTTTATGCCATTTGTCATGATCGAAATCAAAATATAATGCCTTGATATTTGAATCAAAATTTAGCGCTATATTTTTCTGATCAGCAAGATGTTGATACGCGTGAAAGATACGTTGTTGGAAAGCAATAAAATCACCTGTTTCCAGATGCAGCTTTGGAGCGCCTTCTTGAACTTTTGCCAACTCCAGTATTTCGTCAATTTGTCGAGTTAGGTGCGTAGCTTGATTCGCGATTTGTTCGACCCGTAAATCATGGTTCTCGTCATTTTTAATTTTTGAGTTCCGAATCTGATCGACTGCTCCAAAAATAATCGTTAAAGGAGTTCTAAATTCGTGTGCTATTTTCTGAAACCATTTGACTTTCTCTACAATCATTTCTTCACTTCGTTGCTTCTCAGCTAAAGCAAGCCGACGTTGGATTTGAATACGATAAAAAGTATATATTAAAGAAAAACCTAAAAGGGTATATAGAATATAAGCCCGCCTTGTTGCATACCAAGGGGCGAGTACCCGGATATTAATAGAATCGTAACTTGTTATTGTTTGCCCTCCTCGTGAGAGCACTTCAGCATGTAATTGATAATTGCCTGAAGGAAGTTGAGCTAAGGTTAATAATCCTTGAGACTGAGATGGGAGCCAGGTATTATGATAGCCTTCTAATTTAAATCGGAAGAGAATATTTTTCCGTTCCTGAAAAGCAGTATAAGTAAAATCGAATTGAGCAGTATGTACAGATGGTGATAAAACGATATCTTTTGTTTTTCTTTTATTTGGAAAAGTAATTGTTAAAGTGCTATCCTCTTGGTACAATTGTAATTTCTCCCAAAGTAAAACACCTTGACTGGGTTTGTCTTTTTGTACTTGTTCTGGTAAAAAACTTATTAAACCACCTTCACTCCCCATCCATATTCGGCCTTTATTATCTTTCAACACGGAACTAATCAGCATTGAATTATCTGATAAACCATCTGACTTTGTAAAATTTTGAAATCGCTTTTTCGTGAGGTCATATGAAAGTATCCCATGAGAAATAGTACTCATCCATAGGATGTCATTTGAATCTTGCGTGATTCCCATAATTTTGTCATCGACCATATCTGTATTCCGCAAATAAGGTTCGAATCGTTCTTCTTCTGGGTAGAAATGATTTAATCCTCTATCCGTGCTAACCCATATTGTGCTGTCATTAGCTTCGAATACTTGTTGAACTAAATCACAAATTATGCTTTCTCTTTCGTTTGGATTGTGTTTGTATTGTGTCACTCTAGGTTGAGTGCCCTCCTTTAGGGAGCTAATGTTTTCTATTTTTAATAAGCCTTGATTTACAGAAGCCATCCATAGGCGATCTTTGCTATCAATGATAATGTCGATAATGCTAGGAGTTTGTTTAGTTGAAATTTGAGGAACAACCGTAAACATTTTCCTGTTTTTAAGATCATAACAGACTAATTGATCCCAGAGACTAATCCATAAACGATTTTTTTGATCTTCAATAATTTTCCAACACCCACGATATTTTTCTCCAAATATAGGAAGGCTCGTTTTTCTATGCTTCAAAGTAATTGGATCAATTATAAACAACTGCTTAGTCTTCTCGCCTACTGCGTACAAGTTTTGATCCCTAGCAATATGAAAGGATAAAAATTGTTCTTGAAATAATACTTGAGGAGAAGAATCACTACTTGCATTCCAGGTTAGTAACTTGTCTGGCAAAGCAAAAAAATAGCGATTGTTTAAAGCCCCAATTTCTCGAACCTTTGTTAAAGGTTCTTTATACGTCTGGAGTTTTGGATGAATAAAAGGTTTGGGTCGATTAAGTTGTAATAACCCCTGATTAGTTCCTAACCAATAACTTCCTTCATGGTCTTCGAGAAAACAATGAGCGTTTACCTCCGTGCTCTGGAGCTCAGGAAAAAAATCTGACATAGGGTGATACGTTCGTTTCTGTAGGTCTTTACTCAATTCCCAGATTCCGTTTTGACCACTGGTAAAAACCGAGCCATCTCGAGTACGACAGACAAAAGGTAACGCTTGTAAAGTGCTTGGTTTTTTGATTTGAATATCTAGTGAAACTTTATTCCATATTTCTTGATTGGTCGTTGTATATAAATGTAGGACTCCATTCTCAAAAGCCATGATACTATCTGTATTTAAAACGCTGACCCCATTGATATTTTCACCCGATGAGACCTCTTGTTTGGTGCCGTCCAATTGATAAATAATCAACCCTTTGTCTCGACTTCCAATAAGAATCTTGTTTTCATAAGCTGCAATATCCTGAACTATACCTTGATAAACTATATTTACTTGCTCCTGCCCATTGCTTTCAAGTAAGCCGTAATTTGAAGCCATAAATTGATGGCCTTTATCAATACTTATGATTTTTCTAATTGAAATATTGGGGTCAATCGTTTTAAAAGGATTATTAGCAAATTGATTGGAATAAAGATTATAAGTATTGATTCCAGCTCCGTAGGTCGAGAAAACCAGCGTTCCACTTTGTTGTTCTGCGATTGCTGTAATCCAATTACCACTTAAACCTTTGCCTGGATTAGGATTGGAAGTGTATGGAGTGAATTTTTTTCCATCAAATCGATTTACACCGTATTGTGTAGCAATCCATAGGTAAGCATTCTCGTCCTGATAAATATCGCTGATCCAGTTATTTGATAGTCCATTTTCTACATTAAAATTTTTGGTTATAAAGGACTTTTCTGATTGCCCTAATACTATTGAACCCCAGAATAGTATTGCTAAGCCAAGTTTAAATCGGGCTGACACTAATAACTGAATCGAGGGGGTTGAGAACACTATAGCTTAATTGTTTTTTTTAATATTAAGAATTAAATATCTATTGAAGAGTAGTTCCTTTATAAATTTCAAACGCTGCCAATTTACCAAAGTTTCAGGTCAAAATTATTACAAGGAAAAGATCAAACTAACACCTATACTAAAGGTAAGAAAAGATGTAAAATTTAGGTGTAAGTTAACGCTTTTAACCGCTTTTTGAGAAAAAGTGATGATCTCTATAAAAAAGGTAAAATAAAAATTTATTGAACGCTGCTTTTTCGAACGCCAATTAGTGCTAAAATTCCAATAGGGAAGCAAAGAATAAATTGTGGCGCTAAAAGCATACTAAACAAACTCGCTCCTACAAAGACAAGTCCGAAAAGTATAAAAACCCATCCAACTAATTGTACTGTATATTTTTGATCTTCGTTAAATTTAAATCCGTTTTTTAAAAGCACGTAAGCGAAAACAAAAAGGATCACTGTCGCCATATGCCAGACACCCAGCCATTCGGTTTTACCCTGCATTTTTAAATTACTATCCATCATTGGATTGACCAAATCGATCTGTCCGCCGAAGGTGTGTATTAATGCGGTGAGCAAACAAATTACTCCAGCTACTATAAGAAAATAATTTTTCATACAGATTTTGGTTTTAGGTTTTTTCTTAAAAACTTAACCCACCAGGACCATTGAGGGGTTCTTTCTTTTCCATCAAAATTACTTTCGACCTTATCAAAAGCATCTTCGATCAAGGCATCATGTAACCACCGAACCGCGAAAATCCATAGCAAGGTATCCTTTCCGGAGGTATTCATTCTAATGGTATGTGTTAGTTCCGTCTCCGAATCATTCAGTGCTTTAATATCGAGACGGTGAATTCCATGGAATCCTTTCGGGTAGGTAAATTTAAATTCTATATAGTTTTTAGGCTCTATTTGGTTGACAAAATAACGGATGGGACCATGTCCTCCTTTCGAGCCTTGCTTTAAGCCATTATTTAATTTCATTCTTGGCCATTTGCCGAAAGGCCAGACTTTATCGTCTGAGCTGGATAAGGTTTGTAATTCTTTTTCAAGCTGGTCCTTAGACTGGCTGATTATTCGTTTATGGACATTTAGTACATTCATTTTTTAATGATAAATTATACTGCCTTTATATCCCTTGAACACTTGCTATTCTAGAAAGTTTTTAAAAATTTAAATTTATTTATGTAATTCTTCTCCTTTATGCATCCATTAAGCGAGGGTGAAATTTTAACTACCATTTAAATATTTAGTTATGAGAAGAATTGCTATTGCATTCGTTTTACTATTTCTAAGCTTCCAGATCTTTGCAGAAGATAAAGCCAAGGAAGTCAAATCTACGATCAAATATGTTACCGTTTTTAAAAAAGGTGCTCAGGTCAGTCGAGAAGCAAAAGCTTCTATTCCAAAAGGAAATTCATTGATAAAATTTATTGGCATTTCGCCTTCTATTGACAAAAACAGTATTCAAGTCAAAGCAGATGGAGACTTTACAGTACTTTCAGTTGTGCATCAATTGAATTATTTTGAGTCGCCTTTAAAAACGAAGGAGATTGAAAAACTCAATGAAGAAAAACTAAAACTTCAAGATCAAGTTGAAGACGAAACTACCTTGGTTCAAATATTACAAGAGGAAGAGTCTCTTATTTTAACCAACAAATCACTAGGCGGACAAGAGACCGGAGTACAAATCGATCAGCTTCGTGCCACCGCAGAATTTTACAGGACACGTTTAAAAGAAATTCGATTAGAAAAGTTAGCCCTTTCCAGAAAAATCAAAGGCATTCAGAAACAAATCCAACAGCTTCAATTACAATTGAAGGAATTAAATTATCG
>CAYXQH010000211.1:0-8915 GCA_964467425.1 uncultured Saprospiraceae bacterium | reverse complement strand
CCTAATACCTAATACCTAATACCTAATACCTAATACCTAATACCTAATACCTAATCTTAATCTATGAGTAAAAAAATAATAGTCGCATCAAAGAACCCCGTTAAAATAAATGCTGTAAAAAATGGCTTTGAAAGGATGTTCCCAGATATAGAATTTGAATGCGAAGGAGTATCTGTTCCATCAGAAGTAAGCGATCAACCGATGGATGATGAAGAGACCTTTCGTGGGGCTTTTAATAGGACTGAAAATGCGAAGAAAGCTTTTCCAGATGCGGATTACTGGGCAGGAATTGAAGGGGGGATTGATTTTATTGGAAAAGACATGACTTGTTTTGCCTGGGTCCTTGTTCAGTCTAATGAAAAAATAGGCAAAGCCAAAACAGCGACCTTCTTTCTTCCTGAAAAAGTAGCTGATCTGGTGAAGTCAGGAAAAGAGTTAGGCGATGCGGATGATATCGTTTTTGGGGAATCAAATTCCAAACAGAAGACAGGTGCATTAGGTCTGCTAACAAAGAATGTCATCAGTCGAATGGCGCTATATGAAGACCCTGTAATCATGGCATTGATTCCTTTTAAAAATAAAGACTTGTATTGAGTCATTCGTGGATAATCCAATTTATGTTTTCGGTCGTATATATTTTAAAAAACTAAAAATCATGAAAAAGATATTTACACTTACCTTTGTTTTCTTGTTTTTTACTACCATTAATTTTGCTCAGAACGATTCAAAGATTGAATATTCGAAAGATTACCAAGGCGTTTATTCCGCAATTTTTGATTATGTAGAAGGATTATATTTGGTGGATTCTACTCGGATTGCCAGATCTGTGCATCCTGATTTACGGAAACGAGGTTATTGGTATAATGAAAAAAATAAAGCTTATGTTGACAATCTAGACATGACTTATAAGGAATTGAAAAATCTGGCAGCTGGTTGGAATAAAAAAGGTAAAAGTGCAAATGATGAGTCTCCCAAAATTATAGAAGTTTTTGATATAAATGATAAAACAGCTTCTGCCAAGCTTACTGCCGAGTGGGGGATAGATTATTTTCATCTAGCGAAATTAGATGGAAAATGGTACATCATGAATGTTCTTTGGCAATCAATTATTCAGGAAGATTAAAGTTTAAATATTTGCTAAAAATAAAAGAGATCAATTTAAAATCTGACATTTTCAATATCTTTGGTTAATCTGTTAATTTTAAAGCCAAAAATAGTATGAATTACAAAGCTTCTACCGTAAAAGAATACATTGATCAAATACCAGAAGATCGAAAACCAATTATCAAAAAAATCAGATCGATCATCAATAAAAACCTTCCAAAAGGATTTAAGGAAATGATCTGCTATGGAATGCCAGGGTGGGTCGTTCCACTTTCAACTTATCCAGATGGCTATCATTGTAAAGCCGATCAACCATTACCATTTATCAATCTTGCCTCTCAAAAAAACTTTATTGCTTTATATCATAGTGGTGTTTATGCTGATCCAAAGTTATACAAATGGTTCACTACCGAATACCCAAAGCACGCCAGCCGAAAACTCGATATGGGCAAAAGCTGTGTTCGTTTTAAAAAGATGGATGATATTCCTTATGATCTAATCGGAGAATTGGTAACAAAAATGACCATGGAAGATTGGATTAAACTTTACGAAAAGAATATTAAGAAGTAATTGGTCCCGACAAAGTCGGGGAATGATGGTTCTCGCTTCACTCGAAAGCGATAGTTCGTCTTCGACGAAAATGATGGTTCTGACCTGCGGTCAGAAAATCCACGGAAACACTTCCTATTATTTGCCAACGGCAAATCTATCACTTTCGCCAACGGCGAACCATCATTTTCATTCCGCCAAAGGCGAATGAACCATCATTTTCCAGCGAAGCTGGAACCCCCATTATTTTTCTCCGAAAAATCTACCTATTTCCAAAGAAAAAGAAGACCTTTGCGCTTTCCAATTTCGAGTGTAATTTCAAACCTTTTCCAATATGATCCTATTCTTCGGAAACACCTCTGAAAAAGTATTAGCAGTTCAGGTGTCGGCTGCGCTATCGAGTGAAGATTTAACAAAATTAGTCTGGCTATTTGGCGATGAACCTCAGATTGAGGAAGAAATGATCAATACTGCCTTTATCGGCCCAAGAGCTGCAATGATTACGCCCTGGAGTACCAATGCTGTGGAGATTACTCAGAATATGGCGATTGATGGAATCATGCGTATTGAAGAATTTAATTTTTTGGTGCCAGGTGAAAGCTTCGATCCAATGTTATTTCAAAAATACGATCAATTAGATCAGAGTATTTTTACCATTGATATTCAACCAGAAACGGTACAAGCAATAACTGACATTGCAGCATATAACGAATCAGAAGGGCTTGCTTTGAATGAAGAAGAAGTTACTTACCTCGAAAAGGTAGCTGAAAAAATCGGAAGATCCTTGACCGATTCGGAGGTTTTTGGATTTTCGCAAGTCAATAGCGAACACTGTCGGCACAAAATATTTAACGGCATTTTTGTGATTGATGGGGAAGAGCAACCGGTTTCACTTTTTAAAATGATAAAAGAAACCTCCAAGCAACATCCTAATGATATCGTCTCGGCTTATAAAGATAATGTCGCTTTTATAAAAGGACCGAAAGTTACACAGTTTGCACCAAAGCGTCCCGATGTTCCAGACTACTACGAAAAAACGCCTTTTGAGTCTGTCATTTCCATAAAAGCGGAAACACATAATTTTCCAACGACTGTAGAACCCTTTAATGGTGCTGCTACGGGATCAGGAGGAGAAATTAGAGATCGACTCGCTGGAGGGAAAGGCTCTCTTCCTCTTGCCGGAACTGCCGTGTATATGACTTCCTATTCAAGACTCAAAGAAAATCGCCCTTGGGAGCATGCTACCGAGGAACGAGAATGGTTGTACCAAACGCCAATGGATATTTTAATTAAAGCATCCAATGGTGCTTCAGATTTTGGAAATAAATTTGGACAACCTTTGATCACGGGATCCCTACTTACCTTTGAGCATGAAGAGGATGCACGAATGCTAGGATTTGATAAAGTCATTATGATGGCAGGTGGGATAGGCTATGGAAAAGCAGATCAGGCTTTAAAAGATGAACCGAAAACAGAAGATGAGATTGTTATTTTAGGAGGAGATAATTATCGGATTGGAATGGGAGGCGCTGCTGTTTCCTCAGCAGATACCGGAGAGTTTGACACAGGGATTGAATTGAATGCCGTTCAGCGTTCGAATCCTGAAATGCAAAAACGAGTAGCTAATACAATTCGTGGAATGGTGGAAAATGATGTGAATCCTATCGTTTCTATTCATGATCATGGAGCAGGAGGACATTTGAATTGTTTGTCCGAATTAGTGGAAGAAACAGGTGGGAAAATCGAACTGGATAAATTGCCTGTTGGTGATCCTACACTTTCTGCAAAAGAGATTATTGGTAACGAATCACAAGAAAGAATGGGCTTGGTGATTGGAAAAGATGATTTGGATTTATTAAAAAGAATCGCAGATCGGGAACGCTCCCCAATCTATCAGGTTGGTAAAGTGACCGGAGATGATCGCTTTACTTTTGAGTCGGATAAAACAGGAGAGAAACCGATGGACTTGGAAATGAGTGATATGTTTGGAAGTTCTCCGACAACTTATATGCGAGATAAAAACTTGGATCGAAAATATACTGATGTCGATTATACGGTGGATAAAATTCAAACCTATATTGAAAAAGTTCTGAAACTTGAAGCAGTTGCTTGTAAAGACTGGTTGACCAATAAAGTGGATCGTTGTGTCGGTGGGCGAGTGGCAAAACAACAATGTACAGGTCCTTTACAATTACCCTTGAATAATTGTGGCGTCATGGCATTGGATTTTGATAGTGTGGAAGGCATCGCTACCTCTATCGGACATTCGCCGGTAAGCGGACTTATTGATCCGGTTGCAGGTTCTCGAAACTCTATCGCTGAAGCACTGACCAATATCGTTTGGGCACCCTTGAAAGATGGACTGCAATCCGTTTCACTTTCTGCAAATTGGATGTGGCCTTGTAAAAACGAAGGAGAAGATGCTCGATTATATGAAGCTGTCAAAGCGATTTCTGAATTTTCGATTGCACTTGGTGTAAATGTCCCGACTGGAAAGGATTCGCTTTCCATGAAACAAAAATATACGGATAAAGAAGTAATTGCTCCAGGTACCGTTGTTGTTTCTGCGGCTGGAAATTGCAATGACATTATGAAAGTAGTAGAACCTGTCCTACAAAAACAAGGAGGGTCTATTTATTATATCAATCTTTCTCAAGATGCCTATAAATTGGGTGGTTCTTCTTTTGCGCAGATACAAAATAAAATTGGTGCAGAAGCGCCAAGTATAAATGACGCAGCTTATTTTAAAACGGTTTTTAATACGCTTCAGGAATTAATTAAATCAGGGAAAATACTAGCAGGGCATGATGTTTCAGCTGGTGGTATGTTAACGACGATATTGGAAATGTGTTTTGCAGATAAAGATCTTGGGGCTGATATTGATTTGACGGGAATAGGAGAGGAGGATACGGTTAAACTATTATTTGCGGAAAACGCAGGTGTGCTCTTTCAATCACTTGATGAATCTGTAGAAACTGTTTTAACTTCGAAAGGAATTACCTTTTTTAATATTGGAAAAGCAAAAGAATCTGATGTAGTCAATATTACGAACGGAGAATTTTCCAGAGTTTTCGATGTGGCGACTTTACGAGATGCCTGGTACGAAACGTCGTTTTTATTAGACCAAAAACAATCTGGTTTAGTTAAAGCTACTGAACGGTTTAATAATTTTGATAACCAACCTTTAGTGTTTAATTTTCCAGAACAGTTTGATGGAAAACGACCTGTAATTGATGCTTCAAAGCCGAGACCTAAGGCTGCCATATTAAGAGAAAAAGGATCAAACTCAGAACGAGAAATGGCGAACGCTATGTACCTTGCTGGCTTTGATGTGAAAGATGTTCACATGACTGATTTGATTAGCGGTCGCGAGAATCTGGAAGGTATTCAATTTATCGGAGCCGTTGGAGGCTTTTCTAATTCAGATGTATTAGGTTCTGCAAAAGGCTGGGCCGGAGCATTTAAATATAATGAAAAAGCGAGATTGGCGCTAGAGAATTTCTTTAAACGAGAAGACGTGTTGTCTGTCGGAATATGTAATGGCTGTCAGCTATTTTTAGAATTAGATTTGATTAATCCGGATCATAGCAAGCCTTCGAGAATGACCTACAATGATTCGAATAAACACGAGAGTGCATTTACCTCTGTTGATATTGGAGAAAATAATTCGGTGATGTTGTCGACCTTCGCTGGAACAAAATTAGGCGTTTGGATCTCGCATGGGGAAGGGAAATTCAATTTACCTTTGGCATCCGATCAATATAATATTATAGCGACCTATGGTTATGCACAATACCCGGCCAACCCCAATGGTAGTACTTATAATGCAGCCATGATTTGTAGCCCTGACGGTCGCCATCTTGCAACAATGCCACATATCGAACGTTCCATCTTCCAATGGAATTGGGCGCATTATCCAAAAGATAGAACAGATGAAGTTTCTCCCTGGGTCGAGGCTTTTGTCAATGCAAGAAAATGGATTGAGGAAAAGAACCTGGAGCTGAAAGTCGGAAACCCTGAGCTAGAGGCTAGTTAAATTTGAAGTCGTTAATTGGCCCTTTGAGATTTTGATGTTAAGAAATGCTAATTTGTTAAGCTGGAAGAGCGATCCGCAAAGAGAAACTATCAATGTAAAATGTTGCATTTCGATATATTAAAAGATGGTTGAACGGTTCGGTTCGTGAGCGGGTGGCATTTGCATTTTAATCAAAATATCTAAGGCCTAGACTTTTTGTTTCTTTTGCGGCAATGGCAAAAGAAAAACTTATGATAATCTATTTCTATTTTCTAAATATATTTAATTCATGAAAAACGCCCTTCTTTTTAGTTTAATTCTATTGCTAAGCATTTCTTGCACAGAGCAAAAGCCAGATTATAAAAACGAAAACCTTTCGCTGATTCCAACCGACCAAATTGTAACCCGAACGAAAGACGGTAATTTTGATTATAGTAAGGCTGTGGTTAAAAATCAAAGGGGCTCTGCACTCAATAAAAAAGAACAAAAATTATTAAACAAAGGACAACTTGGAAAAGACTATTATGAGGATGCGAATGGCGTTATACAAGAAGTGATTGTTCGTCCTGTAAGTTTACAAGATAAATTGGTTGATATCCAAAGAAGAGAAATCATGGCCAATCCTTTACAAGGTATTCAGAAGGTTGAAATAAATTGCGATAGCCTTGATACGATACTCAAGGAGGTCGATCGATCACATCAGGAGGTTCGAAAGACAAGAGGAGATATTGCAGGAGAGGATACAAAAAACCTAAGTGTTGTAGTTTCATCTATTGCTCAATGCGGATGGTCAGAAGGAAATATGAGGTCAATTTGGATGGTGTTAAATAATGCGCCACTTGGCGTTTTAGCATATTATTATGAAGACCTGTTTACCTTTGCCAGAAAGAAAAACCTGAGCCCAAGCTCAGTTGCCATGCTACAAGATCGCTTATTGATGGAACATGGTTATAAGCAAGTATATGGTACGCAAATTATAAGTGGTCAATTGTATAAACTAGAAGACCCCGCAAATGTGAATAAACGACGTGCAGAAGTTGGTATGGATAAGCTGGAAAATTTTCTAAAAATCTGGAAACTAGATTTAAATACAGAGCTTGAACGGATTAAAAAAGAAGAGCAAAACTATTCGTTTGAATAATGAAACTATAAAACGGAAAAAATATAAACGAATAGCAATCTGGCTTTTGTTAATACTTCTTGCCTTTTTTAGCTGGGGTTTTACCGCTGCTATGTCCTCCGTTAATCTATTTGGATTTTTTCGAAGTGATGTGCTTAGGATTTCTGATCTGAATAAATCCATTGCCACCTGCCAGCACTATCTTATACTCACATTCGGTTTATTTCTTATCCTGGTTTTGGTTAATGTTTTTTATAAAAACAATTCGAATAAAAACCAGCTGAATGATAAGATGATAAAAGGTGCTTTTATCGTATTTCTTTTTTTGATGGCGGTCAATATTTATTTCCTTTTAAAAAGGCCATGGCAAATTAATAAAATTGTGATGATGGGTTTTCATGAATATGATTATATGATTCGTCGGAATATGATTTTTATTTATACGCCTTTGCTTGGGTTGAATATTTTGATGGCATGCATTTTAGCTTTTCGAAAAAAATATGAATTGGGTTTGGAAAGGAAAAAGATAAAGATGTTAATGATGGCCATCATCGGCTTGAGTGTTTTATATGCAACGATGATTTATACCCTTCCTGTTTTTATGGATAAAACAGAATTGTTGGAATGGATGAAAGGCTAACTTATTGTAAAGACAAACATTACAGGTCCGCTAATAATTTTTTAGCTTCGGTATGATAATCTGCTTCTTCATCTTCGGCAAGTTGTTTTAATAAGGTAGTTCCTTGAGGTACGTTTTCCATTTTTAAATGAGTTAATGCAGCAAACCATGTTGCTTGATCACGATACAAAGCATCGTTGTTGTCTATGATTTTTTGAAATTGGGAAAGCGCACTTTTTGTGTCTCCAGTATTTAAAAAAGCATTTCCAAGCGCTAATTGAAGTTTCGAGTTTTTAGGTTCCAGGTCTAAAACGGAAGTCAATAATGGAATAGCCTCTGCATATTTTTCAGAAGAATATAGTTGCTCGATTTCCAATGTTTGCTGATCTGCTGTTGTCGTACGAAGGTTAGATAAGGAATAAGGTTTATAATAATTTGCAAATAACGTTGAGGGACTGTCTTTTTGAAAGAAAAAGACGGATATCAAGATCAACATTGCAGCAACCGCAGCTGCGATTCCTGCCATTTTTACGATCCTTCCCTTTTTCGATTTATTTACCTCGTTTATGGGGCGCGTTTCCTTTTTTACCTCAGCAGAAATTTTTTGAAACCGATTGCGCAGTTGAGCATTGCCATAAGATTCGATTCCTTCTGCCATTGCTTTTTGCGATTGGAGTGCATTGCTTAAATTAGAATCGTTTTCGACTTGATTTAAAAAACCATCCAATTCGGTTCCGGATAATTTCCCTTGAAGAAAACGATCTAATAAATCTTGTTGCGTCTGACTAATATCCATACTGGCGGTTTTTATTAACGTTTAAAAAAGCTGGAATCCTTCATTAAAGCTTTAAGCTTTTTCATGCATCCGGCTTTTTTGTTTTTAGCAACTTGTTGGTTTGCTAAATTCATTAAATGGGCAATCTCAGACATTTTTATTTTTTCAAAATAGAAATAAAGTAAAATATCTTTACAGCCACTAGAAAGCTGATCAAGGTGTAATCGCACTATTTTTTTTTGTTCACTTTCTTCAAGTGTCTTTAAATGAGAATCTTCAATCGGGATATAAGATTTTAACGTATCTGACAGCTCTACAATCCGACTTTTTTTTCGTAGTTTTTTTAACCATAAATTTCTACAAACAGAATATAAATAAGTTTTTAGGCTACAGTTTAAATCCAGATTTCCTTTTTTAATTTGATGATATAACACAATTAATCCGTCCTGAAAAATATCTTCTGCATCTTGATCATCTCCGCTATTATTTAAAATGATTTTTTGAATAACAGAAAAATAGACCCGATAAAGCTGTTTGAAGGCTTTGTCGTTTTCAGAGGGTTTATTTGATTTTATAAGCTCAATCAATGCATTATCATCATATTCCGACATATATCGATCTCGTTTTAATATCTTTTATTTTAAAAAGGTAATGTAAAAATTAAATTTTTTTAGAAAAACTATACTCGACCATTACCTTTTTGATGTATATGGTATTAATGGTATCTTAGGAA
>CAYXQH010000210.1:0-8943 GCA_964467425.1 uncultured Saprospiraceae bacterium | reverse complement strand
CTATCTTCAGAAAATGCTACCAATTGGAAATATTTATACTGCAGTGAGAATTATGCTTATTTAGAAAATTTATCGAATTGCTTAGATTATGATCTGGAGATTCAAACCATTTGCCCCAATGGATTGAGCCCATTCGCAAGCCTTTCTATTTTTAACACCTGCGAGTTGGTCAGTACTACCGAATTGGGAAATGAAGAAAAGCAGATCAATATTTATCCTAATCCTTTTTCAACGAAAACAAACCTTTCTATTTATTCGGATCGAACAGAACCAATAGATATAAAGATTTTAAACAGCATTGGACAAGTCATTAAAACCTACTCTTTTGAAACAGAGATCGGAGAAAACACTTTTGAATTAAATTTAGACACGAACAACAGCGGTGTTTATTTTATACAAATCCAAGGAAGAACTTCTTCTTCCTTAGTTACTAAAAAAATCATTTATCAAACTCCTTGATATCGAGGTAAAGCAAAGAAAAATGTTGCTCCTTCATTTGGCTTGCTAACAACCTGGATGGTTGCATTATGAATATCTAAGATCTTTTTCACAATAGCCAAGCCTAATCCTGCACCTGTTGATTTCACCTCACCATCTTTTGCTTTAAAATATCGTTCAAAAATAAAAGCTTGTTCTTGTGCTGATATTCCAGGACCTGAATCAGAAATTCGTATTTCTACCCCACCCTGTCCTTCTTCTAACTCTAAGGTCACCTCTCCGCCTTCCGGAGTAAATTTCAAAGCATTATCCATTAAATTTTGTATCACTCTTTCGACTAAAGAAACATCAGCAAAAACCATTGGCAGTTCATTTTCATAATCCATTTTCAAACTGACGTTTTTCTTTTCTGCTAAAATTTGATATTTCGCCAGCGTGTCTTGAATTAATTCAGAGATAAAGAAAGGTTCTTTTTGAGGCTGGATTTGTTTTGCTTCTAATTTAGAATATTCAAACAGTTGAGCAATAAGTTTTGACAGTTTTTCTGAGCTATTAAAGACCGTGTTCAAATAAGTCATTCGTTGTTCTGAAGAAATGGTATCCTCTTTCATGAGTAAGGTTTCCACATATCCCTGCATCACTGCCAAAGGTGTTCTAAGGTCATGAGATACATTAGCAATCAATTCTCTTCTAAGTCGTTCTACAGATTGCAATTCATCAATATTAGCATTGATGGTATCAGCCATATCATTAAAAGTATTTGCTAAAGGTAAAAAGTCACCTTTTTCATCATCCTCAATTCGGGCTTTATAATCTCCTTCTTTAAAACGGGTGACGGTCCTGATAATAGATCTGAGATTCTTAGTTAACAACCAAATCGCTAAAACCCCAATAAGTAGTGCACCGATCAAAGAAACAATAAACATTCCTGTCCCCAATCTCAACATATAACTTCCGGACAACCTCGAAGTGACTTCGGCTTGCTCATCACTAGCCAGAATAATATAAATATATCCTTCTAACACATCCCCATTTTTAATTGGAGCAGCCGAGAAAACATTAAGTTCATTAGGATGCCTTGGATCGTCTCCCTGAATAAAACACGTCCCTTCTTGTTCAATGAAATGATGAATAGGTCCTAAATCTACTTTCTCTAATACTACCTTTTTATAAGGTGCGACGAATTCCATAATTTCTCCTTCCGTGTCTAAAAGATATACTTCAACACTTGGATTAACAACCATCATAGAATGCATAATATCATGGATAGCTGCTGTATCAATTTCACCATTTACCATAGGTCTCACTTCGTTTACAGTGCTTTTTGCAATGCTACCATATAACTTTTGATTGACCTCTTTTAAGTATCGATCCGCAACATATCCTGAAATTGCTACATAAATCAATCCCAGTGAAATCAACAAGCCCAATAAGGCTAATGAAATTTTTATAAATAATTTGTTAGAATGTCCCATATTACTTTGGCTTTATAAAACTAGGATTAAGCATCTTCATTAAAGCGATAACCAACGCCCCATGCTGTTAAAATATATTTTGGATCATTAATGTTTTTTTCGATTTTTCCTCGAAGGCGGTTTATATGAGAATTTACGGTATGCTCATATCCTTCAAAGTCATAGCCCCAAACTAAATTTAAAATCCGTTGCCGACTAAAGCTTTTACCGGGGTTGGAAGCTAATAAGGTTAGTAGTTCAAATTCTTTGGGAGAAAGCTCTATTCGATGATCATCAATCGTTACTTTACGTTTATCAACATCAATATTCAAAGCATCATATTTTAAAATTGGATCTTTCGCTTCCGTCAAACTCTCTCGCATGAGTTGAGTTCTTCTAAAAATTGCTTTTACCCTTGCTATGAATTCACGAATACTAAAAGGCTTTGTCAAATAATCATCAGCACCTGTTTCGAGTCCGAGTACTTTATCAATCTCTTCTGATTTAGCAGTGAGCATTAGAATAGGTGTCGCATTCTTTTTAGCCCGAATTTGACGACAGACCTCCAGACCTTCTATTCTTGGAAGCATGATATCTAAAATTATCAAATCATACTGATTGCTTGTTGCTAGTTCTAAACCTAATGCACCATCATGTGCACGAGTGACGTGGCATTCAAGATCTTTTAAATGAATTTCTAAAAGATCAACTATATTGATGTCGTCTTCAACAACTAATACTTTTTTCATCATTTCAAATGGATTTCAAGTTTATCTGGCTTTTTGGATCATTTTATCTTTCAGAAGCCAATTTAGAAAATAAGTATCACAAAGTTATCACGGAATCTTCATACTTCTTATACGCATTTTTCACGAAATAGGTTGAGATTAAATTTACAGCGCAAATAGACGAAAGAATTGTCCGTTTCAAGACTCAAAGTCTCATTCCTGATTTCCCGTCTTCCCTCCATATCATTTACGCCAAAGCAACTCATTTCATTGACGATCAATGTGTTAGAAACGACTTATTCAGTGCCTAGCCGCTCTTGTGATACAATTGTGATTTCTTCGTGAAAGACCTGTAATAGTCTAGACTTAACTTTGCACTGCACTTTTTAATAAAATTAAACCTCCCAATTTTTTTGAACATTTTAAACTTTTTAAAACTTTTGTTTATGTCTAATAGAAAATTATTTTCTTTCTTTTTCTCCCTATTAGTAGTCACCTTTATTACTTCATGTGGAAATGACGATGATGCAACTGCAACTGGAAATCTTGACTTAAGTATAACAGGACTAGAAGATTTAGGTGCCGGCTATAATTATGAAGGCTGGCTCATCGTGGATGGATCTCCAGTATCAACAGGACTTTTCACAGTAGATGGCAATGGTGACTTATCTCAATCCAGCTTTGATGTTAGTACTGACGATTTGGAAAAAGCAACTACTTTCGTCCTTAGTATAGAGCCAAGTCCGGATAGTGACCCTGCTCCAAGTGCTGTAAAAATACTTGGTGGAGATTTCAACGGAAACGCTACAACACTTTCTGTAGCACACGGTGCTGCACTTGGAACTGATTTTACGGATGCTACGGGAGATTATATTTTGGCCACTCCTACTAACGGAATGGATAATGATGAATTAAGTGGCGTTTGGTGGTTGGATCCTTCAGCGGGTCCTGGAGCCGGACTTTCTCTTCCTACACTTCCAATCGGATGGACGTATGAAGGTTGGGCAGTAATCGATGGGACACCAGTAACTACAGGAACGTTTAATGCTGTAAGTGGAGCAGATAGTGCAGCCTCTTATAGTGGAACTGAATCTGGCCCTCCTTTTCCAGGTGAAGATTTTTTAAATAATGCACCAAGTGGACTTAGTTTTCCAGTTAATCTTCAAGGAACAACCGTAGTTATTTCTGTGGAGCCAGTACCTGACAATAGTTCAGCGCCTTTTTTATTGAAACCATTAGTAGGGCCTGTTGCAGCTGATGCTTTAGATCATACACTTTATGGAATGAATAATAATGCGGGAAATACAAATCCGACAGGAACAGTAAATAAATAAGAATTCGATTTTAGTTTCTCGGTGTTCGGTTTTAGTCTTTTGGGTTAATCAACCTATTTACTAAAACTGAACGCCGATTATATTTTAGATGCAGAGTGAAAAAGAATGAGCTGATACTATTTCTTTTTCTTCTTCTTTTTAGAAGATTTAGCAATTGGATTAAAGTTGAGACATAATTGCAACCAATGTTCTAAGTCTGCATCAGTATCAAAACCGTCCGGCGTAATAAAAACATAGCCCCTCATTGGTCGACCCGTAAAATCCATAGGATGGCAGTGTTCGTGTTCCAAAGCTGAAATAGAAGCCTCCTCTCCGATTCGAGCCATCAACAAATCTGTTTCCTTTTTCTTATCAAAATGAATACCACAGCACATCTTATCATCTACCATAAAACACAAACCGCCCATCATTTTCTTTTCTAAAGCCTCTACTCTTTTTTCATTAAAAACTAATCGAATACGGTCTGCTAAATATTCATCATAGGCCATTTTAAATCAGTTTTATTTGTACTATTGAAGCGATAGTCTAAACCTTTAGTATACATTAACAAGACTCACAAAAAAATACAAATCAGCTTTTTCAGGAATCCCAGGAGGATTACCAGCAACGCCATATGCTAATTCATAAGGAACAAAAAAAGTGGCTTCGCCTCCTTCGCTCAATAATGGAATACCCTCATCCCATCCAGCAATTACACGTTTACGTCCAATACGCGTAGGGAAAGGAGTAGCTTTTGGAAAGCTAGAATCAAAAATAGTCCCATCTTCCAACATGCCCAAATAGTGTACTTTTACAAACCCTCCATCTTTGACTACCTTTCCAGTACCTTCTTTTTGAAGCAAGTATTTTAAACCTGAATCTGTCTTTGTCATCAGCGCATCTAACTTTCCGGCTTTATGATCTTTGATAAAGGTTCTTAAAGAATCCGCAACGCTTCTATGTCTGGCTTTAACTGCGTTAATCTCTTTGTCAATCACCTCTTTTGATTTTATAGAGAGCATCTTAATATTATATGTGAAGTGATCTTCATTCGTAATGCCTTGCGGGAGTCGATCTTTTGGGAATGTGTCTAAGTGTTGATAAACGGTCATACTATCACCTGGCGACATCAAAAAGAGTGCATCATAAGTTGGATGCGGAGGTTGAGGAACAGAATCTCTAGGTATTAAAATATCTGCCCGTGGTTCCAATAGCAGATAGGTAGACTGCAACATCGTTGTATCATTCTTGAATACTATCTTATGGTATTTCACCTGATCTCCAACATTTGGCTTTTCTGAATTATGATTGACATGATGAACATATTCATAGCCAGCAGTCGTACGTCCTTCTTTTCCTCTAGTGATATTGGCTGACGAAGTAGATGATGAATTATTGACCACTGCGGTTGAATCATTTTGATCTGAAGGAACATCTTTGTCACAAGAAATTACAACCAGGCTGATTACGCTGATCAGAAAGAAAACTATTTTTTTCATAAAAGAATTTTTATCAAAGCCAGGTAAGGCTATGCTATGCTGAAATCATTTCTTTGTATTGAGGTAAAATCTGTTTGAGTTTATTAATTGTACCTCTTAAGGTTGAGTAGGATGAACCGCCGGAAGCATTTTTATGACCACCTCCTTTAAAATGTTTTTGAGCTATTTCCTGAACAGAGATATCCCCTTTTGATCGTAAAGAAAGTTTAACAATGGTAGGTTGCTCTGTTATAAATGCTGCAATTTTCACTTCTTTTAATTTGAGTAGAAAATTTACAATCCCTTCTGTATCTCCTCGTTGGATATCAAATCGATCATAGTCATCTCTAGTCAGCCAAATGATCCCAGTCTTATACTCTGAAAGAATTTCTAATCGATTATTCAAACAATGCCCTAGCAATCGCAAATGCTTTTCGCTTTGACTATTGAAAATAACATCCTGCAATTTGTTATCGTCCACTCCTGCTTCCAAAAGGCTGGATGCAATTCTGAATAATTTTGGCGAAGTCGAATATTTAAATGATCCAGTATCCGTTAAAATTCCAGTATAAATACATTCAGCAATATCAACATCCATTTTACTCTTATCATCCATCATCTCTATAAAGTCATAGATCAACTCACAAGTTGAACTAGCTTTAGGTTCTGAAATCTGAAACTCCGCTTGTATATCAGGGAATAAATGGTGATCTATCATGACCAAGGTGGAATCCGGTAATTTTTGAATTACCTCTCCGAGTTTATCAATTCGGTCTAAAGAATTATAATCTAAACAGAATATAATATCTGCTCTTTTTGTGATGTCTTCTGATTTTTCTGGCTCGATATCATAGATCATTATCTTTTCAGCATCAGGCATCCAGGAAACAAAATCCGGATATTCCGAAGGAAAAATCACGGTTACTGTATGTCCTAATTTTTGTAAGTACAGATAAGTAGCCAGAGAGGAGCCTATGGCATCTCCGTCAGGATTTCGGTGAGATGTGATAACAATATCTTTCGGAACAGAAAGCAAGGACTTTAAAAGGCTAATATTTTTCATAATCTCTTTTCAAATAGTCTGCGAATTTGCCACTTTTTAAGGAGTAAACCAAAAAAATATCCCTAAGGTTTTGTTCAATTTGGAATGTTTGTCCGCAATCAAATTTCTATTTTGAATATTTGTCGTTTATAAATCTAAAATAGTGTGCTTTTTAAGCTTGTTATTGCCATCCAAATGATCAAACAGACAGCATTAATTACACTTTATTCAAACTCTACTATCGTCACTCCATCACCTCCACTAGTAGCTTCGGGATGCCGAATAGACTGGATTCCCTTATATTCTTTCAGCTTATTCTTTACCGCATTCCTTAAAATGCCATCTCCTTTGCCATGAACAATTCTTAGGTTGTTAACATTCGAAATTAATGCTTTATCAACAAAGTCTTCCAAAATCTTTACAGCTTCATCTTTTCGCAATCCACGAAGATCAATCTTAGATTCAAATTTTGCTGAAGTACCAACGATATCCGTTTGAACACTTTTGGTAGAGCGAATATCCAGCGGTTCATTAGCTGGGACTAAATCACGAATAGGCGCAGTCATTTTCATTAATCCCATTAATACGATTGCTTTACCTTTTTCAATTGAAGCAACCTTACCAGATGCACCTCCGGTTTTTAGTTTTACAAAATCCCCTACTGCAATCGGTTTAGCATCTTTAGGTTGCTGTATATCCTTATGGTAAATTGTTTCTTTTAGATCATGGACATCTTCGGAAAGTTTTTTTCGTTCTGAACGAACTTTAGAAGCAAGAGCTTTAGCTTTTTCAAGATTCTTTTCCTCTTTTATTTGACGGATCAATTTTTCCATTTCCTTATTCTCCTGCGCTGACTGTTGCAGAGATTGTTCCTTCGATTCCAGTTTAAATTTCTTGCGTTTATATTCAAGATCTTTATGCAAATTGTCATAGTTTTTAATCAAACGTTGCAATTTGGATTCCTGGTTAGAAAGCTTAGCCAATTGCGCCTCTAAATCCTTCTTCTCTTTTTGCAAATCGATGAGCAACTCATCTACTGCTTTTTCATTTTTCCCACTTTTATGTTTAGCGAAGTTTAGAATCTTTTTAGAAAGGCCGCTCTTCTCTGCTATTTCAAAAGCATAACTACTTCCGGGTCTACCGACTTTCATTTCATAGGTTGGTGACAAGGTGTCTTTATCAAAAGTCATCGACCCATTGACAATTCCTTTTGTTTTAAAAGCAACCATTTTCAGATTAGAATAATGCGTTGTTACAATACTATAAACTTTTCTGAAATTTAATTCTCTTAAAATAGATTCAGCTATTGCACCTCCAATTTTGGGATCCGTTCCAGAACCAAATTCATCAATCAATACCAGGGTTTTATCATCTGCATGATCCAGAAAGGTTTTCATATTTTTCAACCTTGAACTATAGGTCGACAAATCATCTTCCAGGGATTGCTGGTCTCCAATATCTGCAAACACTTTTTCGAAAATACCAATTTCGGATTCAGGACTCACTGGAATCAACATCCCTGCCTGGACCATCAACTGCTGTAAACCAACTGTTTTCATGGTAATGGACTTTCCTCCTGCATTAGGTCCACTTAAAATCAAGATTCGATTTCCATCATATAAGACTAAATCAAAAGGAATGATTTTCTTTCCTTGTACTTGATTTTTTAAGAAAAGTAAAGGATGAAATGCATTGATATAGGCAAAGTTTGGATGATTTTTCAGCTTGGGTAAATTCGCTTGCATCCGATCCGCCAACCTTGCTTTTGCCTGGATGACATCAAACTCTGCAATTAATTCCCGGTAGGTCATTAAATGATGGGCATGTGGTCGGATAGCAGTACTTAAGTCTTTGAGTATCTTATAAATCTCTCTCTTTTCTTCTTGCTCAAGGTCGAAAATATCATTATTGATATCAATCACTCCTTCCGGTTCGATGAAAGCCGTTTTACCGGTCGATGATTCATCATGAATAATTCCTCGAATTTTTCGCTTATGTTCAGAAGGTACCGTTAGAACTCGACGTCCATTACGAAAGCTTTCTACAGAATCCGAAAGCCAGCCTTTTTGTTTATAAAGATTTATTAAGGTTCGAAATTGGCGGTCTAATTCCTTCGTTTTCGAATTCAGTTTCCTACGGATGGTAGATAATTGAGGAGAAGCATCCGGTCTTACTTGACCTTCTTCATCGATAACCCGATCAATTTCGGCAATTAAAGTTTTATCAAATTCTGTATTAGCGATTATTTGAAAAAGACTCGGATAGGTTTCTTTTCGATCTTTTGAAAAAAAGTCAAAAATCCGTTTTAGCATTGTCAAAATCTGATGGATTCTTTGAACGCCTTCAATAGGTAAGACATAATCCGCAATTTCCAACATTTTGACATCCTCTTTGATCTCCGGATAAGCTGCGATTGGAAAATGCTCATTTTCTTCAATAGAAACCTTAAACTCATTGACATTCAGTAATTTAGACTTAATTACTTCAAGT